>CAOKWI010000022.1 GCA_948473115.1 uncultured Lachnospiraceae bacterium
AGAAACTGCGGCAGAGGAACCACCGGAGGAAATGCCTGTGGAGGAAGAGACCGCAGAGGAGAAAATGGCTGGGCAAGCTTCCCCGGAAGGTTTGAAGTCACAGGATATGCCGGCAGAGGAGCCGAAGAAGGAATCTGTGGCGGCAGAATCCCCTGCCGGATCAGAGGGAGGTATCATGCAAAGGAGCATGCCTGCAGGTGCTCAGATGCAGGGAGACAATAAGGAAAAGGAGATCATTGAAAGTATGGACACGATCAACATGACAGAAAATAATCAGGAAGAACAAAGCAAAGGAGCAGAGGAAACAATGGAGACAATGGAGACAATGGAAACGATGGAAGCAGCAGGCGAGAGAGTACCCGCGGACGAAACAGCCGTTATCACAGGGGCGATGGTCATCAAGGGTGACATTACTACAGAGGGATCTATCGATGTGATCGGTACTGTAAACGGTAATATTGAATCTTTTGGAAAGCTGAATATCACCGGCCATATCATTGGAAATTCAAAGGCAGCTGAAATTTATGCAGAGGGCGCTAAGATTAACGGTGAAGTGATCAGCGAAGGCGCGGTTAAAATCGGAGCGAGCTCTGTTATCATCGGAAATATCACGGCTACCAGCGCAGTGATCGCAGGCGCGGTAAAGGGCGATATTGATGTAAAGGGTCCCGTTATCCTGGATACCTCCGCAATTGTAATGGGCAACATAAAATCGAAATCCGTACAGATCAATAATGGTGCGGTGATCGAGGGTATGTGCTCCCAGTGCTACGCAGATGTCAGCCCTACTACTTTCTTTGAGGAATATAAGCCGGAGCCTGTACGTAAAACAAAATCTAAATAAGGAGATTGCCGGGTATGCACAGGATTCTTTTAAAATTGAGCGGAGAGGCGCTTGCAGGTGACAAAAGGACGGGATTCGATGAGGAAACCGTCAGAAGGGTGGCACTCCAGGTAAAGCAGCTGGTGGAGGACAACATCCAAGTAGGAATTGTGATTGGCGGCGGAAACTTCTGGAGGGGTCGTACCAGTGAGAATATCGACCGCGCCAAGGCGGATCAGATCGGGATGCTGGCAACTGTAATGAACTGCATTTATGTCTCGGAGATTTTTCGGTCTGCCGGAATGAAAACCAGTATTTTGACCCCTTTTGCATGTGGAACCTTTACCGGACTATTTTCAAAGGATGAGGCGGTCAGATGCCTGGAAGAAGGGCAGGTAGTCTTCTTTGCAGGTGGTACAGGGCATCCATACTTTTCCACGGATACCGGTGTGGTGCTTCGGGCAATAGAGGTTGAGGCTGAGGTGATCCTTCTGGCCAAAGCCGTGGATGGTGTCTATGATGACGATCCTAATAAGAATCCTGACGCAAAGAAATACACGGAGGTTACCATTGAGGAGGTCATTGCCAGGAACCTTCAGGTGGTTGATATGACGGCTTCCATTCTGGCAAGGGATAATAAGATGCCTATGTGGGTGTTCGGATTAAACGAAGAGAACAGCATTGTCAATACTGTTAAGGGTAGATTTAACGGAACGAAGGTGTCGGTTTAGATCCGGTAGGATAAAAAAGAAAGGAACAGATTATGGACGCTAGATTACAGCAGTATGATGATAAGATGAAGAAGACGGTGGATTTCCTGATATCGGACTATGCGACCATCCGCGCGGGACGTGCCAATCCCCATGTTTTGGATAAGATCAGGGTGGATTACTACGGCACGCCTACACCGATCCAGCAGGTAGGCAACGTCACTGTGCCGGACCCCCGCATCATTCAGATCGCTCCATGGGAGAAGACCCTGCTGAGGGAAATTGAAAAAGCGATCATGACTTCTGACCTGGGAATCAACCCATCCAATGACGGCAGTGTGATCAGGCTGGTATTTCCGGAACTGACGGAGGAGCGCAGAAAGGATCTGGTAAAAGAGATCAAGAAGAAGGCTGAGGAGGGCAAGGTGGCCGTCCGCAATATCCGCAGGGATGGAAATGACGCCTTTAAGAAATTGTCCAAGGAAGACGTATCCGAGGATGAGATCAAACAGCTGGGAGACCAGCTGCAGAAAATGACTGACAAGTACATCAAGGACATTGACAGGCTGATGGAGGAGAAGTCCAAGGAAATCATGACAGTCTAGGGAATCATTATAAGGATTCATTATGTGAGTTCACAGCAGTGAAAAAGCGGGGAGTGGAGAAAAATCCGCTCCCCTTTTGTTCATTTGTAACAGTTCAGACAGCACCTTCCGCGAAGTCAATCATTGCAGTGTGTCCCATGGGGACACACTTCTGTGCAATTTTGCGAGACTTGCGGGCACCAAAATGAGTTGAAAACTCATTTTGTGTGTATCAACGTGACAGTTCGGTGCCCTGTCTGAACAGTTACGTTCATTCGGACGGTAGAAAGGAACAGGCAGTATGAGTGAGGAATTGAAGATGCCGCAGCATGTGGCAATCATTCTGGACGGTAACGGCAGGTGGGCAAAATCCAAGGGGATGCCCCGCAATTACGGGCATGTCCAGGGGGCGAAGACCGTGGAGGTGATCTGTGAGGAAGCGTATAAGATGGGAATACAGTATCTGACGGTATACGCTTTTTCCACAGAGAACTGGAACCGCCCCCAGAGCGAGGTGGATGCCTTGATGAAGCTATTGCGCAATTATATGAAAACATGTCTGCAGACGGCGAAGAAGAACCGGATGTGCGTCAGGGTCCTGGGGGAAAAATCACGGCTTGACGAGGATATCCGTACCAGGATCGGGGAACTGGAGGAGGCGACCAGGGATAATGACGGGCTTCACTTCCAGATTGCCATCAATTATGGAGGACGTGACGAGATCGTGAGGGCTTCCCGGAAAATGGCGGCGAGGATTGCCGCAGGGGAGTTAAAGCCGGAGGATATCACAGAGGATACCATAGGCAGTTTCCTGGATACTGCGGGAGTCCCTGATCCGGATCTCCTGATCCGGACCTGTGACGAGCAGCGCATTTCGAATTTCCTGCTCTGGCAGCTGGCGTACACGGAATTCTATTTTACACCCGTGCCATGGCCGGATTTCACAAAGGAAGAATTGATAAAAGCTGTGGAAGCATATAATCATAGAGACAGAAGATACGGCGGGGTGAAGGAGGAATAAATCCATGTTTTGGACCAGATTGTTCAGTGGAATCATATTATTGGTAATTGCTATCGGCTCCATCTGGCTGGGAGCGCCTGTGCTGACAGCAGTATTGCTGGTGGTTTCGCTGATCGGATATCGGGAACTGACCAAGGCGCTGGGGGTTCCGGCAGGTCAAAAGAATGTGGTGAAGGCAGACAGCCCATCCTCGAAAACGTCATTTTTCCTGGCGGCACCAAAGGTAACGGCGATTGAAATAACCGGTATGGCCGGTACGGTGCTTTATTATGGGATCATACAGCATTTCATGAAAACGGGGCAGGATTCCGGGCTGTGGGATGCTTCGGAGGGTATCGTATGGCTTCTGGCCTGTATTGTGCTGGTCTTTCTGGTGCAGTTGTCAGTCTATGTCTTTGCATTTCCGAAGTACCAGGCCGAGCAGGTGATGGCCGGATTCTTTTCTTTTGTTTATGCTCCCGTGATGCTGGCTTTTATTGAATTGACAAGAATGACAGGGGTGGGTATTATCATAGTATGGCTCATCCTGATCAGTTCCTGGGGGTGCGATACCTGTGCCTATGCGGTGGGAAAACTGATCGGAAGAAAGAAGATATTTCCGGTTTTAAGTCCCAAGAAATCCCTGGAGGGATGCATTGGCGGGGTGCTGGGAGCGGCGCTGCTGGGATTTTTATATGGAAAGCTCCTGGTGGGTATGTTTCCCATAACAGTTGATACCTTTGCATGGCAGGGGGCAGCGATCTGTGCCCTGGGTGCTGTTGTGAGCATGGTGGGGGATCTGGCGGCATCCGCCATTAAACGGAATAAGGGGATCAAGGATTACGGAAAGCTGATTCCCGGCCACGGCGGTATTATGGATCGCTTTGACAGTGTGATCATCACGGCGCCCATTGTATATTTTATGACGATGTTCCTGATCGGACATTAGAAAAAGAGGACACTTATGAAAAAGATAGCGATTTTGGGTTCCACTGGATCTATCGGCACACAGACGCTGGAGGTGGTGCGCTGCCATCTTGATTTGCAGGTGTCTGCGCTGGCTGCAGGCGGCAGCGTGGAGAAAATGGAGGAGCAGATCAGGGAGTTCCATCCCACGCTGGCCGCCATGTGGACGGAGGAAGCGGCGGCGGAGCTTCGGGTCAGGGTGGCGGATACCGGCGTGAAAGTAGTTTCCGGAATGGAGGGGCTGCTGGAAATTGCCGTTATGCCGGAGAGTCAGGTATTGGTTACCGCCATTGTGGGCATGATCGGTATTAAGCCTACCATTGCGGCCATCCAGGCGGGGAAGGATATTGCGCTTGCAAATAAGGAGACGCTGGTGACGGCAGGGCACATTATCATGCCCCTGGCAAAGAGCCATGGCGTATCGGTGCTGCCTGTGGACAGCGAACACAGTGCGATTTTTCAGTCATTGAATGGCGAACCTGCGGATAAAATAGAAAAGATCCTGCTGACCGCTTCGGGAGGTCCTTTCAGGGGCAGAACCAGGGAACAGCTTCGGGATATCCGCGTGGAGGATGCGTTAAAGCATCCCAACTGGGCAATGGGAAAGAAGATAACCATTGACTCCTCCACACTGGTGAATAAGGGGCTGGAGGTCATGGAAGCCAAATGGCTGTTTGGGGTGGACCTTGACAGAATACAGGTGGTAGTGCATCCCCAGAGCATCATCCATTCTGCGGTGCAGTTTGTGGACGGTGCGATCATGGCACAGCTTGGCGTTCCGGATATGAAGCTGCCGATCCAGTATGCGCTGTTTTACCCGGACAGGCGGCCCATGGCGGGAAAGCGGGTGGACTTTTTCGACCTGGCGCAGATTACTTTCGAGAAACCTGACACGGAGACCTTTACCGGCCTGGCGCTGGCTTACGAGGCGGCCGGAGCGGGAGGGAGCCTGCCCACTGTGTATAACGCTGCCAACGAGAAGGCTGTAGCGCTGTTCCTGGAACGCCGGATCACTTATCTGCAGATACCGGAACTGATCGGGGAGGCAATGGAACGGCACAAGGTGATCGGCAATCCTACTGTGGAGCAGATCCTGGAGGCTGAGGCTGAGACCTGTGAATTTATTTTAGGAAGGATGAAACTGTAAAAATGACTCTGGTATTGTTTATTCTTATATTCGGGGTGGTGGTTATTGCACATGAGTTCGGCCATTTCCTGCTGGCTAAGGCAAACGGGATCCATGTGGTGGAATTTGCCGTGGGGATGGGACCCAATCTGTTTTCGGTAAAAAAGGGCGACACAAAATATTCCCTGAAACTCTTTCCCATTGGCGGCGCCTGCATGTTTGAAGGCGAGGACGGCCTGAACGAGAAGGAGGGCGAGCCCAGTGAGGGAGCCTTTAACAAGGCCGGTGTCTGGGGCAGAATCTCTACAGTGGCGGCGGGACCTGTTTTCAATTTTATCCTTGCTTTTATTGTAGCCTTCATTATGGTAAATATGAGCGATGTGTTTGCCATCCGGGATGCTGTGGCTTCCCAGGTCTCGGAGGGCGGCGGCGCGGAAGCGGCAGGACTGCAGGCCGGTGACAGGATCCTCTCTATCAACGGGGAGAAGGTAAGGCTGTATCAGGAAATCTCACTTTACATGCAGGCTACCTACAGGGGCGGAGACCTAGAAATTGTCTATGAACGGGACGGGGAGCAGTATACCACCACACTGACGCCGCAGTATGACCAGGAGATGGGAATGTATCTGCTGGGTGTGATGAACGGTGAGTTTCAGGAGCCGGAGGGCTTTGAGACCTTTCAATACGCATGGTATGAGATACGCTATTCCGTCAAGGCCACTTATAAGAGCCTGGCAATGCTGTTCCGCGGACAGGTGGGCAGGGAGGATGTGGCAGGCCCTGTGGGTATTGCGGTAAATGTCGTGGGAAAGACTTACGATGAAGCGAAGAACTATGGCTGGCAGAGCGTGCTGATCAGCATGCTCAATATTGTCCTGATGCTGTCGGTGAACCTGGGCATCCTGAATCTGCTGCCCGTTCCTGCGCTGGACGGAGGCAGGCTGGTGTTCCTGCTGCTGGAGGTCATCCGCGGAAAACCCGTGCCGCCGGAGAAGGAGGGCATGGTACACTTTGTAGGGCTGGTATTCTTTATGGTACTGATGGTGTTTATTTTCTTTAATGATCTGGTAAATATCTTTATGCATTGATCTTTGAGGCAGCGGGCCAGATGCCGTGTGGTATCCTGAAAACACGGACATTTGGCATATGCTGCGGAGTCCGTTTTGATTCCATGATTTGAATTGAGAAACAACTGAATATGGATGATGATCCATATAAATATCATGCAATATAAATAACGCATGGCATTGATAACGATTGGTATAACAGAATAAATAACAGTTGGTATAATAATGCAAATGACAGTTGGTGCAATGGCATAAATAGCAATTGATATAATAATGCAAATAACAGTTGATACGAAAAAACGGGAGGATTGCCCATGGAATTTATGACAGGGTATTACAGGCAGAAGGAGGATGCCACGGCTTTGCTGCTACAGCAATATGTGTGTCGGGGAGTGCCGGTCTGTCTCGGATGTATTTGCGGCGGAGAGAGCCGTGAGGCTGGAATGGCGGGCGGGTTGTTCACGGGGCGGATCCTGGGGGAATTTCGTAAGTTAAGTCTGCTGAGGGCGGTGAAACAGCCGTCGAAATGCCTGAAAAAGGTGGAACGGCAGATATACGGATATCGGCAGGGAAGTGCGATACCCCCGGATTTTTGGATGGCGGGGATTCTGTCCGTGGAGGAGGAATTTCTGCTTTTCTATGAGGGTGCGGTAAAGATTGCTCTGTGCAATACCGGCTTTGGGCGTCCTGCACTGTATGAGATTGGTGGGAATGACCATATGTGCGGGACGGGGGCAGGATTACAGGTACAGCGGGGGATTATGGAGGCCGGCATCGGTGTCCTGTTGGCCTCGGAGAGTTTTTATGGAAGTATTCCCGGAGAGGATATGCAAAATTGCCTGTGGGTAAAGGAAATCAGGGATTCGGGACAGGCTCAGAGGCGGCTGGGGGAACTTGGAAGGATGGCGGAACGACAGGGAGGCAGGCAGATGGGGGCGCTGCTTCTTGAGGTCAGGTAAAAGTGTGAGAAGAATTTCTAAGACGCCAAGAGGGGGCATGGCCCACCTCTTTAGTACGCCGTCTAAGAAATTCTGAATCTCACACGGAAAAACGCAAAGGCAGCGTTCTTCTCACTGAATGTTTGTGCCGCCGAAGGCGGCATGGCGGGAAGTGTGAGAAGAGTTTCCGGTATATGAGGAAGGATATGGAAGATTTGGAGGATATGGGAAAGAATATGGATTATCGATTGAAGCGTGTTATTGGAGAAGGGGCTTTTTCCAGGGTATATCTGGCGGAAGACAGGAATGGGCAGCAATATGCATGCAAGGTCAGCACGGAAGTGAGGCTGTTAAGACGGGAAGCGGAAATTCTGGGCAGCCTGCATCATCCGCTCTTTCCCGTGTATGTGGGGTATGAGGAAACCGGTGGCGAGGGAAGGCTTTTCATGGAATATATTCCAGGCAGGAATCTGAGGAAAGTGATGTGTGTCAGAAAGTTTTCCGCCATGCAGACCATGAGGATTGCTGGGGAGCTGGCTGATGGATTATTGTATCTTCATGAGAGACAGCCGGTGATCCTTTACCGAGACTTGAAACCGGAAAATATCATGCTCTGTGAGAATGGGCATATCAGACTGATCGATCTCGGCTGTGCCTGCCGCCAGGACGCACAGGGCGGAGCGAAGACAGGAACGCCTGGTTTTGCCCCGCAGGAGCAGCTGGTTTCAGGAAAAACCGCAGGGGTTTACAGTGATGTATATGCTCTGGGAAAGACGGTGCAGAGCATGTTGGCGGAGAAAGGGCGGCGCTGTGACAGAGAAGGGGGATGCAGCGAGAAATCTTATGGAAGGAGGCGAAAGCGCCGTATGGGAGGGAAACATTGCCCCAATGTGAAACGAAAGTATTTCAGGGAAGAAAGAAGATGCCGCCGTCGTTTGGGGCGTATGATAAATTTCGCCGTGCGCGACGATTTCAGACAGAGACCCCAGGACATGGCGGAGGTGTTGTGTATTCTTACCGGACAAAAAAAGGTTGAGAAAGATGTTATCTGTGAAAAAAATATTTGGGAAAGCCACTATAAAAACCCTTGCAGTTTGCCGCTAATTTGATATACTTAAGAAAGAAGGTACGTGCACGGGCACAGTACGACAAAATACATAGAAAAGGAGATTTTAGGTATGCGTTTTTTCATTGATACCGCTAAGGTAGAGGACATCAGGAAGGCAAATGATATGGGTGTGATCTGTGGTGTTACCACCAATCCTTCCCTGATTGCAAAAGAAGGCAGAGTGTTTGAGGAAGTGATCGCGGAGATCGCCTCCATTGTGGACGGACCCATCAGTGGCGAGGTAAAAGCTACTACCGTGGATGCGGAAGGGATGATCGAAGAGGGAAGAGCGATTGCCAAGATCCATCCCAACATGGTAGTCAAGATCCCTATGACTGCAGAGGGACTGAAAGCCTGCAAAGTATTGAGCTCCGAAGGAGTTAAGACGAATGTGACCCTGGTCTTCACGGCAAACCAGGCACTGCTGGCAGCGCGGGCCGGCGCAACTTATGTATCTCCTTTTCTCGGACGTCTGGATGATATCAGCCAGAGAGGCGTGGATCTGATCCGTGAGATTTCCGACATCTTTGCGATGACTGATCTGGAAACTCAGATTATCTGTGCAAGTGTCCGCAATCCTGTGCATGTGACAGACTGTGCGCTGGCAGGAGCTGACATTGCCACTGTTCCCTATTCCGTGATTGAGCAGATGGTAAAGCATCCCCTGACAGATGCAGGAATCGCCAAGTTCCAGGCGGATTACAAGGCAGTGTTTGGAGAGTAACCATTTTTTGTGAGAGATATAGCCAGAACTTTGGTAAACATAAAAATCCCCGGCATCATGTCATTGCCATATGAGCCGGGAATTTTTATGTTCTTGTAATTATTCTTTTTGCTTTATGAATTCAAGTTCAGCTTTGAGGGCGGCGATCTGAGCGTCTTTTTCGGAAACGGCATCCTGCATGTCGGCGATCTGAGCATCCTTCTCGGAAACGGCATCCTGCATGTCAGCAATCCGTGTCTCTAAGTCATTGATTTTCTCATGCTGTTTTGCAATACGGCATTCCCGACGGTAATAATCTTCGCGCGCTTCACACTGCAGCCTTATTTTTTCCTCCTGGCTCAGCTGGTAAATGGTATTGGAAGCTTCTTTAATGGTATCATCCTTTTGAGCAAGCATTTTAATCTCCTCCCAGGTGGTAGACTTAAAAAGGGAAGCCCAATAATCGATATGGTACGCTTTATCTTCCCCGGTTGCAAGATCTGTACGAGTTAAGTCTAACACAGAGAGCCGTAGTTTGTCACTATATAGCATATGATTTTTTACGTTGAGGAATCCATAGGTAGCATAAAACTCCGGACATTCCGGAAACAGGGTAAAATTAAGCAGGCCGATCTGTATGGAAGGCTTGATTTCGCAATATTCCTGTCCTCGTTCCAGATTGTCAAAAGAGCGGCAGAGATAGCATAGTGACCGTTCCACCCAGTTATATTCATTAATGACCTGCATCTCCAGGTTAATGTAGGTATCATCGTTCATTAAGACCCTGACGTCAAGGAAGAATGTCTTGTTGTCAATGGTCTGGCCCAGCTCAATGGGATTTGTGATGGTTACGGTCTGCACCTGGCTGTCGCTCAGATGAAGCAGGGAGCAGATCAGGCCTTTTAGTACCCTATTATTCCGCTGCAAAAGAGCCCTGAACAGATAATCGTTATGCATGGGAATAGTGACAGGTCCGGTGGCGGAATCAAGCGTTACGAAAGTAGTGTCGGCAGTGATGGTTGTGCTTGTGTCTAGCATTTTTCTCCTCCTTTGTAAATGCGCGTTGTGCTTTTTACCGTTGATTGTCCGGAAAATTGTTTTAGCAGCCATAAGTGTACACAATATTGTGCGATAAAGCGCATAAAAACAAAGTGTAGCCGGAAAACAGTATGGTATGCAGTTAACTGGTACAGGGTATAGCTGGCGAATCGCCAAACAGATGTAAAGTCATCAATTATCATTTTTACGGTATGGATGACTTGATCTGGTGACAGAATATCACTGATAAGTGAAAAAGTCAATAACATAAAAGCACCAATAATATAAAATGTGATAGAAAAAGCATTGCATAAAGACGTAAACATAAAGACGATCACATCAAGGCGAGAAAAGGAGGAACAAAAGTGAAAACATAAAGGAAGGAAATTGTAAAAAGTATAGAAGAAATATAAACATAACAGGCTGAAAATTAAATTTCCAGCCTGCTTATTTCGTGTTATAATCAATTTCAGAAGGATTTCAAAATCGATGGGAGGAGTACACAGATGGATCATTTCATGGAGCTGCTGGAAACCAGGCGTACCTATCGCCGCTTTGAACAGAGGGAGATTTCCCAGGACATCATAGATGATATTCTGACGGCGGCAAGACTGGCTTCCAGCGCCGCAAACAGACAACCGCTGACTTATATTGTGATAAAAGAGCCGGATAAGGTGGCGGAGGTATTTGCCCACACGAAATGGGCGGGAGCGCTGCCGCCGGAGCAGGGACAGCCAAAGGAGGAGGAGAGACCGGTTCTGTTCATCGCCGTGGTGGAAAATCTTGCGATCAATCCTGACTGCGATACGGACGCAGGGCTCGCCATTGGCAATATGACGCTGGCTGCCTGGAACAGGGGTGTGGGCAGCTGTATTATCGGTGCCTGCAATAAGCCTGCGCTGGCGGAGATGTTCGGACTGACACAGTCCCAGTCGCTTCATACAGTGGTTGCCTTTGGATATCCATCCCATGCGAGTCGTGTCGTGGATATGGAGGATCCGACGCAGTTTAAATATTATCTGGATGAGAAGAGGGATTACTGCGTTCCAAAGCGTAGATTGTCGGATGTTGTGCGGTATCTGTAGCGCAGGAATACAGCAGTCCTGGGAGGTGACGGCCAGACCTATTGCCTTACTCATGCTAACAGCTTAAGCAGCAAGATGAGTAATTCCTTACTGGCTGTAAGGGGTATTAACCATAAATATATTGTAGTAGGGAGGTACAAAATGAAAATACAATTGAGACTGGAACATATTGAGGACACGCAGCTTGGCGTACGGTGGCAGGCCGAGGACGGTGAAGGCTGTACATACAGGCTCTACTGGTCGGACCGCTGCAGCGATACCATGGAATATAAGTGTATCTATGAGGGAACGGATACCTGCTATACTTTAAGGAAAGCGACACATATTCCTTACTATTTAAAAGTGGAAGCATGGCGCGGCGGAAAAAAGCAGGGAACGAGCGAACTGCTGAAGACCCCTGTTAAGAAGGTCTTCCATGAACAGCTTGAGAAGCTGAACAGGGGATTGATCGCCATGACTGCAAAGGAAGGCGTATTTCTGGCCTGGAGAATGTTTCTGGATGAGGCTACAGGATATACGGAGACCGGCATGAGCGGAACCGACTATATGGTGTATAAGAACGGTGAAAGGCTTGCGCTGGTGACGGACAGCACCAATTATCTGGACAGGGAGGGGACACTGCAGGATACCTATGCCGTGGCGGCCGTACATGCCAACGGAGAAGAGCCGCCCTGCCAGGAAGTACCTGTCAACCCAAACGAATACATGGAGATTCCCATGCAGATCCCGGAGGGAGGCGTCACGCCTGCGGGAGAAGCCTACACCTACAGCGCAAATGATATGAGCGTGGGAGATGTGGACGGCGACGGGGAGTACGAATTTTTTGTAAAATGGGATCCCTCCAATGCCCATGATGTGTCCCACAGGGGTTATACAGGGAAATGCTTTATTGACTGTTATAAGCTCTCCGGAAGGCTTCTGTGGCGTCTTGACATGGGGGTCAATATCCGGGCGGGCGCCCATTATACTCAGTTCATGGTCTATGATTTCGACGGGGACGGAAAGGCGGAGATGTCTGTGAAGACGGCTCCCGGCACCTGTATGACCATCTACAATGAGGACGGGACGGTAAAAGCCAGGAAATATGTTACCCTGCCGGATGAGGATGCGGCGAAGGGTGTCACACAGGAAGACAATTACGTATGTTGCGGGGAGGACTATTATCGCCATATCGTCAGACTGTTCCAAAGCTGGCAGGATCAGGAGGAGGTAAAGAGCGGACAGTGGCCCGCCACACTGGAGGAATGCTTTTCCACAGAAGATGCTCCCATGGCAAAGCTGTATGAATATCCTTTGTCACAGCAGGACGCGGAGGCTCTTGCGGATTATTTTATTGACGTGTACGCGCCTTCCAGAAGCGGCAAAAACGAACTCCGTAAATTTGAGGGATTCATTTATGAGGGGCCGGAATATTTGACCATGTTCGGCGGAGACGGAACGGAGCTGGAGACGATCCGGTTTCCCCATCCCAGAGAGGACGATGGCCTCAGGTGGGGTGACTATGCCATGAGGCGTATCGAACCCTGCAACAGGGTTGACAGATTCCTGTCCGGTGTGGCATATCTGGACGGGGAGAGACCGTATCTGATCATCTGCCGCGGTTATTACACCAGGACGACCATTGTGGCATATGACTTTTTCGAGGGAAAGCACAGGGTCCGCTTTGATATTGACAGCGGCTATGTGCCTATGGACAATCCTTTCTGCTCCGGCCCTCATGAAGCCATGGGAACGGATCCTGTCTACGGCTGTCTGGCAGGACAGGGGGATCACAGCCTTTCCACGGCGGATGTGGACGGCGATGGATGCCAGGAGATTATTTATGGGGCCGCGGTCATTGACCACGACGGAAGCGTGCTCTATTCTTCCCGGGGAAAGCTCCCTGACGGGCGGGACGCCAAGCTTGGCCACGGAGACGCCATGCATGTGGCGGTTATCGACCCTGACAGACCGGGTTTTCAGATATTTAACGTGTTTGAGGGAGCGAAGGCTGCGCCCTACGGGTGGGCTCTGCGTGACGCGGAGACGGGAGAGGTTTTCTTCGGCGAGTATGCGGAAACGGATCTGGGCCGCTGTATGATCGGCGACGTCAATCCCCATGTCAGAGGATTGTGCGTCTGGGTAAAGGAAATGTACGACTGTAAAGGAAATAAACTGCCTGACAAGGTGCTGGGAACGAATCAGAGCATTCGATTTGCGGCGGATCTCAGCACACAGGTGATGGATGGCGTGGATTATATCCACGGAAAGCACACCGGCATTGTAAATGACAATACTCACGGTATTTTGCTGAAGCCGGAGGGAACGCTGACCAATAACGGCACCAAGGGGAATCCCTGTCTGATAGCGGATATTTTCGGGGATTTCAGGGAGGAGCTTCTGCTGCGCACGGAGGACAGCAGCGCCATCCGTATTTATACCAGCCTGGAGATCACGCATCACAAGCTGTTTACCCTGATGCATGACACCATGTACCGCACGGGCATTGCATGGCAGAATAACTGCTATAACCAGCCCTGCTATACAAAATTCTACTACGCCGGCGATATGGATTTCTCGCAGGTGCTGCCCTGGCTCAATGCGGAGAAGGCAGAAACAAATTGAAACTTTAAAATACAATAAAACAAGATGGTCTATAACGGTTTAAAAAAGTATTGACAGAAGCAGGATGATATGTTAACTTATGAATAACATATCGGGAAAAGAAGTATCATGGTTCTGTTTTATGCTTTGGGCATTTCGCTCACTTATCCCCTTGTGTAATAACTGAAGACGCGGGGATGGGGCAGAGGGATTCCTATACATAGTCTCTTTCACGTGTTATATGAAAGGAGTGTATACTATTATGGCATTGACAAAGGAAGATTTACGGGAAATTTCTAATCTGTTGGATGTAAAATTACAGCCTATTGACCATCGACTTGGAAACGTGGAGAACCGGCTTGAAAATGTGGAGAACCGGCTTGAAAATGTGGAGAACCGGCTTGGGAAAGTGGAGAATCGGCTTGGGAACGTGGAGAACCGGCTCGAAAGGCTGAGGTCAGAGGTATCAGCCGTAAAAGGTGACCTCATAAAGCTGGAGCGGAGAATATCTGATGCATATCAGCTGGCGCTTGATGCCTGGGGAATAGGTACGGAGAACAGATCCTGGCTGGAGCATGGTAAGCTTCACGCGTAATTCCTCCTGCATATACTGTAAAAAGCAGTTGCTTTTTTTTCGATCCTCTATTATAATACAAATACAAGATATAGATGCGGACATATATAATAGCACAAAATATAGGCGAGATCGTATCCGTAACAGCTTGCGGCGCGGTCTCGTCCTCTTTGTACCAAAAGAAATGGCAGACAGGAGTGTGTTTTGATGAAGATTCAGAAGAGAGATGGCAGGATCGTGCCCTACGGGGAGGAAAAGATTATCGAGGCGATCCGCAAGGCAAATCATGAGGTGGAGGAAAACGACAGGGCGGACGACATATTGGTAGATGAAATCCTGACAGCGGTCCAGGCGGAGGGCAGGGAAATGCAGACGGTGGAGCATGTCCAGGATATCATCGAGCAGCATCTGGTGGAGCACAATAAATATGCCCTTGCCAAGAAGTATATCGTCTATCGCTACCAGAGGAGCCTGCTGCGCAAATCCAATACCACGGATGAATCCATTCTGAAGCTGATCCGCAACGAAAATAAGGAGCTTGCGGAGGAGAACTCCAACAAAAATACAAGGCTTGCCTCCACACAGCGCGACTATATTGCCGGAGAGGTATCCCGGGATGTGACCAGGCGGCTGCTCCTCCCGGAGCATATTGCCCTGGCTCATGAAAACGGCGTGCTCCATTTCCATGACGCGGATTACTTTATCCAGCCTATTTTCAACTGTTGCCTGATTAACATTCAGGATATGCTGGACAACGGGACTTCCATCAACGGCAAAATGATTGAATCGCCCAAAAGCTTCCAGGTGGCCTGCACCGTCACCACCCAGATCATTGCGGCGGTGGCCAGCAACCAGTACGGCGGCCAGTCCGTGAATATCAGGCATCTGGGGAAATATCTGCGCAGGAGCAGGGAGAAGTTTGAAAGGCAGCTCAGGGACGAATTGGGGGATTCCATGGATGAGGTTACGCGGAACAGGATTGTGGAGATCCGCCTGCGGGATGAACTGCGGTCAGGAGTCCAGACCATCCAGTACCAGATCAACACACTGATGACCACCAATGGCCAGTCTCCTTTTGTGACGCTGTTTCTGCATATTGATGAGAATGACGAATATGTTGAGGAGACGGTGCAGATCATTGAAGAGATCCTGCGGCAGCGGCTTCAGGGAACGAAAAACGAGCAGGGAGTCTATGTGACGCCGGCGTTTCCCAAGCTGATCTATGTGCTGGACGAAAATAACTGCTTAAAGGGTGGAAAGTACGATTATGTTACCAGGTTGGCGGCAAGGTGTTCCGCGAAAAGGATGTATCCCGATTACATTTCCGCGAAGAAAATGAGGGAGAATTACGAGGGAAATGTCTTTTCCTGCATGGGATGCCGGTCTTTCCTGGCTCCCTGGAAGGACGGACAGGGCAATTATCAATTCGAGGGCCGCTTTAACCAGGGCGTGGTCAGCCTGAATCTGCCCCAGATCGGTATCCTTGCCAAAGGTGACGAGGAGGTGTTCTGGAAGCTGATGGACGAGAGGCTGGAGCTGTGCTATGAGGCACTGATGTGCCGTCATAAGGCGCTTTTGGGTGTGCTTTCTGATGTCAGCCCGATCCACTGGCAGTATGGGGCCATCGCCAGACTGAAAAAGGGAGAGGCCATTGACAAACTGTTGTACGGCGGATATTCCAGCATCTCCCTGGGATACATCGGACTGTATGAAACCACTTACCTGATGAAGGGATGCAGTCACACGGAGGACAGGGGCAGGGAGTTTGCCATGCGCGTCATGGACCGCATGAATGAGGCGGTGCAGAGATGGAAAGAGGAGACCAACATCGGCTTCGCACTGTACGGGACACCGGCGGAGACACTGTGCTACCGCTTTGCCAGGATAGACAGGGAAAAGTTCGGCGATATTCCCAATGTGACGGACAAGGGCTATTATACCAACTCCTACCATGTGGATGTGCGGGAGCCCATCGATGCTTTTTCCAAGTTTACGTTTGAGAGCCAGTTTCAGAATAAATCCCTGGGAGGAGCCATTTCCTATGTGGAGATCCCAAATCTCCGAAACAATGTGGAGGCATTGGAGGAACTGATCCGTTATATATACGACAATATCCAGTATGGCGAGTTCAACACGAAGTCGGATTACTGTCATGTGTGCGGTTATGACGGCGAGATAGAGATCAATGAGGATATCGAGTGGGAGTGTCCTCAGTGCCATAATAAGGATCACTCCAAGATGAACGTGACCAGGCGCACCTGCGGTTATCTGGGTGAGAATTTCTGGAATACCGGGAAGACGAAAGAGATCAAGGCCAGGGTGCTGCATTTATAAAAGTGGGAAGGCAGGATATCATGAATTACGCAGCGATCAAAAGGACGGATGTAGCCAATGGCCCCGGCGTCAGGGTGTCTCTGTTTGTCAGTGGATGTACCCATGCCTGTAAAGGCTGTTTTAACAGTGAAACATGGGATTTTGCCTATGGAAGGGCTTTTTCGGAAGAGGCCCAGAGGGAGATCATGCAGGCATTGGATCATGACTATATTAAGGGGTTCAGCGTACTGGGCGGGGAACCCATGGAGTCCCAGAACCGTGGTACGGTACTGGAAATCCTTCAAAAAATCAAAGCGGCCTATCCAGGGAAAAGTATCTGGTGTTACACGGGCTATGATTATGAAAAAGATCTCAAGCGGTGGATTGCGGAAGGGGACAGGACTGTGGCGGAGCTGCTGGAGCTGATTGATGTGCTGGTGGACGGCGAGTTTGTGGAGGAGAAAAAGGATCTGCGCCTTGCCTTCCGGGGCTCCGGAAACCAGAGGCTGATTGATATGAAGGCGACGAAAAAGGCAGGACATGTGGTATGCCTGCCAGAGGGGAACGCAATTGGCTAAAAAAACAAACCTTATTCAGGGCGGTCAGCGGTCAGGGGAAAAGGATTCCTGCCCAGGTATTGGACAGCGATCCGGTCTTCCGGCTTGGTGTCAAAGAGGTACAGCACAGTCACGAAAAAGTATTCCAGGGGCTTCATCAGCAGATATACCAGGTCTGCGGTCCAGCGGCTTTTGATGTGCCTGGCAATGGGATAACCATAAGTGTCGTAAAAATGGCGCACCCTTCTGTGGGTATTTGGAAGACGTTCCGACAGCAGATCCTCAAAGGCATTGGCTACCAGAAGCTGGCGGTTCACCACGATCCGGTGTCCGTGCCGTTCCCCCATGCGGAGCGGCTTTACCAATTTGGGGTGTCCGCCTGCGGCTACGGTGCATAGGTAATGCTCGTCATAGGCTACGTTGGGCGGTGGGTTCTGGAGTGACAGTGTCCAGTCGCCGGTCTGGGTAAACGCCTGTATGAGACTGTCCGGTTTCTGACCAAACAGAACCAGGATGGCCGTCAGAATGCCCAGCAGGGGCCACATGACCAGGAATGCGATCCAGGGCAGGCGGCGTATCTTCTCCTGCTGTGCGCAGACCTGGCGTACTGTCTTCCCGAAAACCAGGAACAGGTTAAAGGGATAGAGCGTCAGCAGAATCTCAAACCGCAGAAGCTGGACACAGAAGAGGGCGCTTAAGCCGATTCCCATATACATGGCGGCCATGGCCAGCACGCACAGAAGCGGCGGCAGCTCACGGACCGGATAGGCGCGCAGGATCAGGTAGCCTACAAACGCCACTATACTGATGGTCACAATGGTAGGGATCGTCCATGTGGCAATGGGGGTGTGGAGCTCTTCGTTGCGCAGTACCTCGGGCCAGTCGGCCAGACGGATGTCTGCCACGGTGGCCAGATAGCAGAGGACGCAGACGGCTCCCCATAGAACTGTCAGGGCATCCGTGATACGGGCTGTCCCCAGGCGCTCATTCTGGTAACGGGCGCGGCATAGCTGCCATAGATTCTGTAATGTCAGCACAAAGGGATAGACCAGGAACATCCCCAGCAGGCAGCCCAGCAGCAGCCTGGCCAACAGGCTGTCAATACCGATATGGAATGCAAAGAGCATGGGAATGATGCCTGCTGCGAGAGAGCCTGTCACGGCACAAAGGTTCGGTTTTTTCTGAAAATTATCTATAAGCTTTTTTTTCATGGACTGCTCCAATCTTTTTTCCTATTCTATCATGGAATAAGTAATTCGGAAATATCTTTTCCTGACTGCAAATCTTAGGATTTCTTTAAGAATTGTCAAGAAATGGCTTTACATTTTGACGCGGCATTTGCAGACTCAGACAAGTCAAATGTGAACTGTTACTTACTTTGGGCGGGACAGAAAAAGACAGATTGCCATTTCCCTCTGTGTCCAGTATACTATAAGCAAAGGCGGATGGAGGACGGAGATGACACAGTTTACGGAGAGAGCCATTAAGGAGGCGTTTATCAAGCTGCTCAATGAAAGACCTTTGGACAGGATCACCATAAAAGATATCGTGGAGGAATGCGGTGTGGCGCGCAATACGTTTTATTATCATTATGCCGATATTCCTGCACTGCTGGAGAACATTATAAACGGTGAGATTGAGCGGGTGCTGTCAGATACAGACGTGGACCAGGCATGGGAAGACGCGGTGATATCGGGGGCACAGTTTGCCCTGGAGAATAAGAGGTTCATCTACCATGTATATAAATCAGTGCGCCACGAGGAAGCGGAGAGATACCTGAACAGCGTTGCAGGGGAGATCATGTGCAGATATGTGGACAGGGTGGCATCGGAAATACCGGTAAGCGGGGAGGATAAGCTGCTGATCGCGGAATTTTATAAGTCCGCCCTTGTGGGAATGATAGCGGGCTGGCTTGACCAGGGAATGAAAACGGATCCGGTGCATATCATCAAAAGGCTGGGTGCCATGCTGGAGGGAAATATAGAATTATCCCTGAGGCGGGTGGCATCTTTTCCGAAATCATAAGGAACCGGCTCAAAATAACTTGTACCGAAGCGGAGCGTAGACCAACGCAGCAGATGGAAATTTGGGCAAGTCATATGGCTGGTTACTTATTATTCGATGTACTAGAGCGTGTTTGAAAATTGCTTTCTGTCAGCTGTGCGTCACAATTTGTGGCAGATTTGACCCGAATGAAGGAGACGTAGTGGGCTACGTTGACCGAATGAGGGGCAAAGATACCGCAAAGTGGGGCGGGCAGATGACGGGAATGAATTTTCAAACACGCTCTAGCCGCCGATAAGTCATTCTCGGCAGTTCCTAAGGGCAGGGACAATTGAAGGCAGGGCTGTGTAACGGTGAAGAACAGAGTCCTGGACCGTTGCAGGCTGGGGAAGATGTGTGTTAGACATTCGAGGCAGGATGCACAAAAATTGGATATTTTTAAGGCAGTGTTCAAAAATTGGGCGCTGTCTTTTTTTTGTCAATTCCATTTCGAAAAGGAATTTCATAAAATATGCCTGTAATTAAGAAACAGAGTAACGATTCAAAAGGTAGTTGAAGGAGTTGGGAAAATGAAATTTGGTAAGGCTGTTGTGAAGTGCCGGATTCCTGTTTTGGTTCTGGCGTTTGTGCTCCTGGTGCCCTCCGCCATCGGGATGATCAGGACACGGATCAATTATGATATGCTGACCTACCTGCCGGGGGACATCGATACGGTGATCGGCCAGGATATCCTGATGGAGGATTTTGGAAAAGGCGCTTTTTCTTTTGTGATTCTAGAGGGGATGGAGCCTAAGGATGTATCCGGCTTAAAGGAGGATATGGAAGCCATTGACCACGTAGAGACTGTACTCTGGTATGATAGCTTTATGGACGTGTCCGTACCTATGGAACTGCTTCCTGCAAAGTATCATGATGCTTTTAATGCGGGGGATGCCACAATGCTGGCAGTATTCTTTGACACCACTACCTCTGCGGACGAGACCATGACGGCTATTGCAGAGATCAGGAAGATTGCAGGGGAAAAGTGCTTTGTATCAGGTATGTCGGCCATGGTGACTGACCTGAAGGAGCTGTGCGAAAAGGAAGAGCCTATTTATGTAGGGATTGCAGTGATACTGGCCTGTGTGGCGATGATGATATTTATGGATAACTGGATCATCCCGTTTGTATTTCTGGCAAGTATCGGAATGGCGATCCTGCTGAATATGGGGACCAATTATTTCCTGGGAGAGATCTCCTACCTGACCAAGGCTCTCTCCGCTGTACTCCAGTTGGCGGTCACCATGGATTACTCCATTTTCCTGTGGCACAGCTATGAGGAGCAGAAACAGGAGTATGCGGACAAAGAGACCGCCATGAGCGCCGCCATCGGAAAGACCATCACTTCTGTGGTCGGGAGTTCCATTACCACTGTGGCCGGGTTTGTGGCACTCTGCTTTATGAGCTACACGTTGGGGCTGGATCTGGGTGTGGTCATGGCGAAGGGAGTTGTATTAGGTGTGATCGGATGTGTGACGACACTGCCCTCCATGATTCTGGCGCTGGATAAGGTACTGGTGAAGACCAGACACAGATCCCTGCTGCCTGATATGGATCGGATTTCGGATTTCGTGACAAAGCGATTTCTCGTTTTCCTGGTTTTGTTTGCGGTCATACTGGTTCCGGCATACGCGGGTTATAAACAGGCGAACAAAGAGGTCTACTATAATTTGGGCGATACCCTGCCTGAGGATATGGCTTATGTGATCGCCAATTCCAAGCTGGAGGAATTGTTCGGTGTGGGGGCTACCCACATGGTATTGGTGAACACTGACACGCCGGCCAGGGATGTAAAGGACATGATTGCCGAAATGGAACAGGTGGAGGGCGTGAAATATGTGCTGGGGATGGAGTCCGTGGTAGGATCCCTTGTGCCGGAAGAGATGATACCGGAATCGGTTTCGGAAGTGTTGAAGAGTGATGACTGGGAACTTCTGCTGGCAAACTCCGAGTATAAGACGGCCACAGATGAGGTCAATGCCCAGATTGATGAACTGAACGGTATCCTGAAAAAGTATGACGCGGGAGGAATGCTGATCGGGGAAGCGCCCTGTACGAAGGATCTGATTGAGATTACGGATCTTGACTTTAAGACGGTAAACACCATATCCATTATCGCCATCTTTGTTATTATCGCGCTGGTGGAGAAGAGCATTACACTGCCGTTCATCCTGGTGGCAGTCATAGAATTCTCCATATTTATCAATCTGGGAATGGCACATTATACGGGAACCTCGCTTCCCTTTATCGCGCCCATCTGCATCAGCACGATCCAGCTCGGGGCGACGGTAGACTATGCGATCCTGATGACCACCAGATACAAGGAAGAGAGATATGCGGGCAAGGGAAAGCGGGAAGCTGTCAGCAGCGCGCTGCGTGTCTCCATCCCGTCTGTCATCGTCAGCGCCATGGGACTGTTCTCCGCAACCTTCGGCGTGGCATTATACTCGGAGATAGATATTATCAAGGCGTTGTGTAATCTGCTGGCGAGGGGCGCGGTCGTCAGTATGTTCAGTGTGATTCTGGTGCTGCCGTCCATGTTCATGGTATTTGACAGAGTGATATGTGTGACCAGCGTGGGGTTTAGGAAAAAGGGAAAGCAGGTCAGGAGAGACCTGACGACGGAGGCCGGATGAGAGGCGCTTATGACAGAATCAGCAGGCAATTGCCCAAAGTCTGATTGCCAAATGGGGGTTTCGCATTTATCTGATAACAGAATAAGAATGGAAAGGAATGAGTTTTATGTTAGACAGGAAGAACAGGATCGTAAAAATAGGAGCAATCTGTGTGTCCGGTATTTTGATCGCAGGGGCTGCGGGAACTACCGTGTATGCAAAAATCCAGAAGACCGGCAGCACAGCCGGCACGGCGGCAGTGGAGGAAGCAGGGCAGGGAGCGGAAGATAAGACCCTGGAGGAGAAGCTGGAAGAGGAATTAAAAGATATCTGGAAGCCTGTGGCGGAGGATGGAGTCGTAAAGGAAGAAACGGTCTATATCATGGCCAACGCAGATGGCAGCAGCAGTAAAGTCATTGTCAGCGACTGGATCAGGAACGGTGACCGGGCGGATTCCATCGTGGATATGACCGGGCTTGCCGATATCACAGAGGTGAAGAACGGGGAAAGCTATATAAGACAGAACGACGGATATGTATGGCAGGCGGGAGGAAATGATATTTATTATCAGGGAACCACGGATAAAAAGCTGCCGTTAACCCTCACGGTCACTTATTTCCTGGACGGGAAGCAGGTGAAGGCCGGGGATCTGGAGGGAAAGAGCGGCCATGTGGTGATCCGCTATGATTTTACGGTCAATGAGTATGAAACGGTGGAAGTCGGAGAGGAACAGGAACAGATCTATGTGCCGTTTACCGCGGTGACAGGTATGATCCTGGATAATAAAGTATTCCGTAATGTGGAGGTTTCCTCCGGCAAGGTCATCAATGACGGCGACAGGATCATGGTGACGGGAATCGCTTTTCCCGGCATGGCACAGAACCTGGACATTGACGGGGAAAATCTGCCGGGTTATGTGGAAATTGAGGCGGATGTGACGGATTTCTCCTTAAAGACCACCTACTGCGTAGCCATGAATGACCTGGTCAGGAACCTGAACCTGGATGATGCGGACAGCATGGACGAACTGACCGACGTACTGGACGAACTGACCGATGCGGTAGACCAGCTGCTTGACGGTTCCGATCAACTATATGACGGGCTTGTAACGCTTTATGATAAGTCAGGCGAGCTGAAAAAGGGCGTGGGTGATCTGTATGACGGTGCAGGAAAGCTTAAGGACGGGGCGAAGAAGCTGGCGGATGGGACTGTAACCCTGCGGGATGGCAGCGGGAACCTGCTCAGCGGCGCGGAACAGCTTCAGGCCGGGCTGGGTCAGCTGACCGCTAACAATGACATGCTTAACGGCGGCGCAAGGCAGGTGTTTGAGACGCTTCTGACCACAGCCAACACACAGCTTAACAGCAATGAACAGCTACAGCAGCTCGGCGTATCCGTCAATCTGACAATGGATAATTATGACGAGGAACTGAACGGTATTTTAGAAAATATGGACGCGGCGGTTCTGAATGCCGTCCGGGCGGAAGTGGATAAGAGGGAAGCGGAGATCACTGCCGGGGTTACGGCGGTGGTGGAACAGCAGGTGAACGTTAAAGCAGCGCCTCTTGTGACTGCGATGGTACGGGAGCAGGTCACGGACGCCGTGCTTCAGGGGATGCAGGCAAAGGGATACCCACTGACAAAGGAGCAGTATCTTGCGGCGAAGCAGGGAACCGTGTCCGGCAATGACGCGCAGGCAGCGGCAATGGATGCCATGGTGAAAGAGGCGGACAAATTGATCGAGCAGCAGATGGCTGCCCAGCAGGATACCATAGCGGCCAAGACAAAGGAAGTGGTAGCGCAGCAGATGGCCACGGAGGAAATCCAGGCCACCATCGCCGAAAATGTGAAAGCCCAGAAAGAAAAGCTGGTCAGCGACAACCTGGCGGCAATGTCAGGCTCCCTCAGCGAAGGGGCGGCGCAGATCGCAGGCCTGAAGCAGTCCCTGGACAGCTACAACACCTTTTATCAGGGCCTGCTGACATATACCGCGGGCGTTGCCAGCGCCAAGGACGGCTGCGACCAACTGGTGAGCGGAACCGTTCAGCTGCGGGAAGGCGCGGAGCAGCTCCTGGGCGGCGCAAATGATCTTTACAATGGCACGGAGGAACTGTATGACGGCGTGGGAACCCTGAACGAAGGCAGCGACGCCCTGATAGACGGGGTAAGGCAGCTTAAGGACGGCGCAGAGGAGATGCGGGACGGCCTGGTGAAATTCGACGAGGAAGCGATCAGCAGGATAACGGAAGCCTTTGACGAGGAGGATGCGGATCTTCTGATTGACCGTCTCAGGGCCATTGTCAATGTTTCCAGAAATTATCGTTCCTATGCGGGCATTGCGGACGATATGGAAGGTAATGTAAAGTTTATCTTCAAGATAGACGGGATAGAGTAAGGGCGTTCCCCTCCGGAGGCCGATTGCGATCCATGATGCAAAAATGATGTATCAGCGTGTTAAGTTTAACAAAAAGCAATCGGTTTTGCGAAAAGGGGAGATCAGAGTGATGAGAAGAAAGACGTTCTGCCGGTCAGCGCTGTTGGCGGTGCTGCTGTCTGTATTGACCGCCTGCGGCAGGGCAGAGACGCCCGGTTCCACGGACGGTCAGGAGACAGGCGCTCCGGAAAATCAGGAGGCCTTGAAACGGGGCGCGGAGCAACCTCCCGGGGAAATATGCCGGGGACTGTCCCGGGAGCGGCTTCCGGGGAGGATATGCCAGAAACCTTTGCAGAGAAGGTAAAGGACACCAATGCGCAGGCGGCGGCCTATGCGGAGCAGGCGGATGCCTGGTTCGTGGGGGAGGATTCAGGCGGCTCCTGCGGGTATCTGCTGTATGACCTGGACGGCGACGGCAGCCTGGAACTGGTAACAAGTCTCATGCAGGGTACAGGAAGGTATTCGGACAACCATTTTTATACTCTGTCAGACGGCGGGGAGGTTACAGAACTGGAGCTGGTAAGGCTGTGTGACGGTGAGGAAAGGGACTGGATCGCGGATTTCGACATTGGGGGCGTGACCCGGCCGCAGGCATACCGGGATAACGGGGGCATCATCTATTATGAGGGAATTGATTATACGCGGGACGGGATATATGGTGTATCTGTAGAAGAGGGCTTCTATTACCTGAAGGAGGGCATCGTGTACCAGGATTCCATCCGGCAGCGGGAGGAAATATTCCATGAGGGAGACGGCAGGGAGGACGAAGTCTATTACTATAACATGGGCACAGGCGCTGCAGGGGATGCAGGCGAGATAACGGAAGCGCAATACGGGGCAATACGGGAAGGATACGTGAAAGACATGGAGGAGGCCGGGGTGTATCAGAATTGGGTATACTTCCAGTGGGATGAGATAACACAGGGAAATATTTCAGAAGAAGCCATATGCATGAAACTGTTTGAGAGCGCTTTAGGGAGTGGGTGACCATTCCCTTTTGTATGCGCACGGGCATCCAAGGGAAATATGTCAGCTGGAGCTGACGGACGCCCGGCGCAGCGAGTAGTGGAGAAGGGCATTCCCCTGCTCGATTTTTGGAGCTGTGTGAGATATATATACTCGTGAACGCATTTAATTGTCGCTTTCAACTCTGGATTATCGATGCGATCACTCGTTATACTGTGCAGACGGCAGTTAATTGCGTTTGTGGGTATAAATTACTGTGGTGCTCGTGACAGATAAATGTTATAATGGAGAGGCATACAAATGCGGGCGGCGGACAATCGTTCAAGGCTGTATACGAATGAGGAGGGTGGATCATGGACGAATTGTTTACGAAAATCTGGAAGGATGAACCTGTGCGGTGGAGGGTATTCTTTGTCCTGCTGAATGCATTCTTTTCCGTCCTTTGCGGCATGATCACGCAGGACGTCGTGGTCACAGTCATTTATGTGGTGGGGACGGCATTGATAGATATTCTGGTGGAGATCTGTAATTATATCGACCTGGAGAAGGCAGTCAGCCGGATATTCGCCATAGAAAAGTATAAGCGGTATCTGTTTTTCCTCCTTCTGGCCGCCCTGCCCGCGGTATGCGGGATAGCTGTAAGGGAGATCAATGTGTCGGAGCGACTGCCGGAAAAGCTGTTCGTGAATCTGTTTCCTAATATGCTGGGGGCATTGATTGTATGTTCGATCATGGATCATATCTCAAAATTCGGCTATCAGCAGACCGTCACTTCCCTGATGCGTTCCAGGCGGGAATTGCTGAATGTCTTTATGCGGATAGCGTTCTTTGGCTGCTTTTTAAATGCGGTGAACTATAAAATGAAGGATGGATGGAACTGGACAAATATCGTGAACAGTGTGTATCTTTTTACCATTGTCTACTGCGGCGCGGTGGCGCTGGCCTCCTTTGTGCTGAGGATCATCGACCGTGAATATTTCCATTGTACGGCCAGGGAGATTTATCCGGTGAAAACACTGTTTTTGGGGGGGCTGTTCCTGGCATCCTGTGGGACCGGCCCGATCTTTTTCGGTATCGAAAAGCATGAGCCGGTATTATTGATGATGAACTCGGTCACGGCGGTTGCCATTGCCATATTTGTAGCTGTTTTTGTGGCCCGCAGAACGGAGAACAGCTCCAACACATATCCGTTCAGGATGATGGTCCTGTTCATGGGAGCCATGGCGCTTAACTGCTGGTATAATTTTGAGCGGTGGGATGGCACAGGCAATATCCGGGAACAACTCATCTCCGGTTCCGTGATTTTTATATTCGTCCTGGCGCTGCTCCTGTGGGCTGATAAAATGCAGCAGGGCAGTAAACAGTGAGGAGACGCCGGCTTATTGCAGCGGGCAGCGCTATGCGCCTGGTTTTTAAGCGTTGCCACCGAAGAAAAATCCTGCGGACTATTGGTAAGTTATTTCGAGACAATTCCTTAAAGGTTGAAAAAGTGGCAAATACAACACAAAAGTCCCTGCGGAAATATTATAAAAATGAATAGAGTCCCTTGAAAAAAGTTTATTCTCCCCAATATACTATAATCAGAATAGTAAGAAGGGTGGGGCATCATGCTGGCAAGAAAAATTGAGCAGAGTATGATTGAGTGGAAAAACACGGTTGGCCACAAGCCGTTGATCATCAAGGGCTGCAGGCAATGCGGAAAGACGTTCTTTGCTGGATTTTGCGAGTAAAAATTACAAACATACTGATAGAAAGGGGATTTCCGACATATCATCTTCGTAGTGTAACCAAAGTTTTGCCATCGCGTTGAGGATAGACAGAATCGGAAGAACTGGCGAGAAGAATGGGACGCAATACGATATCCTGCAGGGAAACCTTTATGGATATAAAAGTGCGGTGAAGCTGGGGAATTATAATGTGGGCAGGTCGGGGCAGATCCTCATGATTCCCCTGTACATGGCATTTCTGCTGAGGGATTATTGAGCGGGGAAACTGGCCTTGTGATCGTTACCCTCCATAATCGGTAAAGTGCAGTTTTTATATTTTGGACAAATGCGAAGAAGCGTATCGATCATTTTGATTCGATACGCTTCTTCATGTCTGCTCGTCGTCCAATGGACTGTACCTCCTTATGAAGTTTTCAGGTTCGCATTTTCTTCCATTTCTACCCGTGTGCCTTTCTACTTTTCTTTGTCCACTGTGTACTGCAACGTCCTGACTTCGAAGAATGCGTTGCCATCCAGTATACTCGTGCACCTCTTTTTGATTTTACAACTTTTTATTTCAAGTTGTTTTTGATGGAAGTGATGTTTTCCTCTCTGTTGTAAGTTTATTATAAGATATGCATCTATAATTGTCAATACCTTTTTCAAAAAAAATAGAATAAATATTTAATTTATCCTGATCACAAGAATTGTCAGAAATTTTATCCTTAAGATGGATAACGTCAGGCGCCACAGTGTGACGGGTGCCACAACGCTTTTGAGGAAGAAATTGTAACCTCTTATCTCCCATAACAAACCTCATGCGTCAGCGTCATTGAAAGTGAAAGAAATGAATGATATAAACAGAATGAAGCTGTCAACGGAACGAATGCGCGAAGCAGAATGAATGTCATAAGCAGAACGAATGCTGCAAACGGAGCGGATGTCATGGGGAAAGGAAGGGATGTTTCTAATGAAAGAAAAAGCAGGGAGCAGATATAATTTCGGGTGGATTTATGCGCAGACAAAGGGAAACCGGCGCTACCTGGTCTGCCTGGTGCTGGCGGGGATTGCACTGGCGGCAGTGAATATCAGTATGGCCAGTGTCTTGAAAGGGTTCGTGGATATTGCCACCGGTGATTCCGGGATGTCCCTGGGTGAAAACGTGGCGGCGGCTTTCCTTATCCTGGTGTCAGACGGCATTCTTAGTATGGTGACTTCTGTTTCCTATCAGATCTCCTGTAACCGGATCGGGCAGAAGCTCAGAATGGAGCTGTCTGCGCATCTGTATCGCAGCCATCTGCTGGAGATGCAGAATCACCATGTGGGAGAGTATATGACGAATCTGACCGCTGATGTGGAGAAGGTCAGCGGCTGCATTCCGACTATCGCCAAAAGTGCAGTGGGAAACGGATTGACGGCAGTGCTTGCGGTGCTGTATCTTTTCTGGCTCAACTGGAAGCTGGCGCTGCTTCTGTTGATCTGTATTCCCCTGTTGATCCTTTGTATCGCGGTTTTTTCCCCTATTGTACAGAAGACCAGCCGCAGGGATAAAGAGAATGAGGAGGAAATCAGGATTTATTTTCAGGATGTCCTGGAAAAGATCGCCCTGTATAAGGTCAACCTTATGGGAAAGAAATTTGAGGAAAGGACGCGGGGCATGCTGGAGGCAAAGGTTCAGAGTGCCCGCAGGCTGGGAGCCGCGGAGGGCGGCTCCGCATTCCTGAACAATGTCATGGGTATGTCAATGTTTCTGATATCCATGGGCGGAGGGGCATATTTTGTCATGCGGGGAGAACTGGTGGTGGGAGCCATGGTTGCAGTGATACAGCTGACCAATTACATTATCTGGCCTTTTACAGCCATCGGCGATATCATCTCCAATGTGAACCAGTCCATTGTGTCCGCGGAAAGGCTGGATCGTATTTACTCTTTGCCGGAGGAACCGGGGCAGATGGGGCAGCCGGAAAAGTTGAAGCGGCCGGAAAAGTTGAAGTGGCCGCAAAAGTTGAAGCGGCCGGAGAAGCCAGGGCAGCAGGAGGAATGGAAGCAGGTCTCCGCGTCCCGGCAGGAAGTATCCTGTCTTCGGATCAGAGGGATCTCTTTCCGGTACGGGGAGCATTGCATTCTGAAAGATATCAATGCGGATTTCGGGAAAAACGGGATCATCGGGATCGTGGGTGAAAGCGGCGGAGGAAAGAGTACTTTCCTGAAGATAGCTTCCGGCCTGTATCTGCCGGAGGAGGGACAGGTTTCGGTGGTCTTGGCCGACGGCTCTGTCCGGAATAATGTGCGTCCCTACGTGGGACTGGTGCCGGCGGCGGATCTGATTTTCCGGGATACCATCGAGGCCAATATCTGTATGGCCATGGAGCCGGACAGGGCGCGTCTGGAGCAATGTGCTGCCATGGCAAATATCGACGGGTATATCGGGGAACAGGAGCAACGGTATGATACCGTTATCGGGAACGGCAGCCAGCCGCTTTCCAGCGGCCAGGAGCAGCGCATCGGCATTGCGAGGGCTTTGTACCAGAAGGCCGGTATCCTGCTGTTTGATGAGCCCACTGCCAATCTGGATGCGGAATCCATTGATATCTTTCTGGACACCCTGGATCAGGCTGCGGCGGACAGGATCTGTGTTGTGGTCACCCATGATCCCCGTGTGATGGAGCGCTGCAGCCGGGTGTATTGCCTGAATGAAACCCTGCAGCTTGCGGATTGCCGCGGATAGTCAACCGGAGGGATGTGTCGGCTGGACCGTTCGTTGTTTCACCCCGCCCCTGTCACTCCGTTTATGTTACTGTTCACTCCGTGACCAGTAACATATGCACAGAAACCGCAAAACAGCGGTTTCGCGCACAGCTGTCTCGGGTTTTGCACGCAAAAGGCGCGTGAAAACACCTCGCGGTGGCGTGGGTGTGAAAAGTAACCCGTTTATCCCCCGTATCCGGCTGTTTATCCCTGACCGGTTTACCGGGGGAAGGATCGGTGTTATAATTGTTTCTATGTAGACTTTAACAGTTCTTTAAGGGAAAGGATGAATACAATGTTTGTATTAAAGAAACGGAAGTACAACTGGCTGGATATGTGGCTCATGCCATTCCGCTGTGCCCCGGTCAGCACGGTGGGGGTCACTGCCCAGAAGCTGATCACGGCACTGGCGAATGTATTCCAGGTCATTGTGGTGGCGGAATTCCTGGACGGAGCCATCCAGGCGGTGGCCAGCAGGCATTTCGACAGCGGGATCATGGTATGGTTTGTGCTGATGCTGCTGATCGTCAGCTGGAAGAGGATTTCTTATCATGTCGGCAATCTGTTCACCGATCATGTGACCATGCATGGAAATGAGCAGATTGCCATGGAACTCACCAGGAAGCGGGACCGGATGGAATATTATCTGCTGGAGGATCCGAAGATTGAGGAACTGTCCAACCGCCTGTCAGGGAAGCTGGAGTATAACCTGCATTGGAATCTCCAATGGTTTCTGAACCTTTTTGCCATCAATATCCCCCGTATTGTGGGCGTGCTGCTGATCATGTCGGGGTATGTGTGGTGGCTGTCCCTGGTAGTCCTGGCATTGACTGTCCCCCTGTTTATTTTCTCACTGAAGAGCGGGAAAAAGGTGTATCAGGCATTTGAGGAGGCGGCGGCATATGAGAGACGGCATAAATATCTGTTCAGTGTGCTGACAGGCAGGGAGACCACGGAGGAACGGAGCCTGTTCGGTTATACCGGACAGGTGAATGAGCAGTGGCATCAGCAGTTCGAGTGCGCCGTAAAGCAGGATATCAAATCGGAGATGCTGTTCATGGGGAATTCCCTTCGGGGGACGACGATAAACGGTGTGCTGTCTGCGGTGGTGGTGCTGATCATGATTCCCCTGACTGTGTCCGGGAGGCTGACAGCAGGTGTTTTTATCTCTCTGGTGACTTCCATGTATGACCTGATTGATATTATGGGAAACAGCACCGCAAAGGCAGTAAACCGGGTGGCCATGGCCCAGGAATACATGAAAGATTTTACCACCTTCGCGGCACTGCCGGAACGGGAGGACGCGACAGAGAGTGTGGATGCAGACGCGGCGGGAAATGACAGGCCGACTGTAATGGAAGGGCAGGTGCAAGGGCGTGAAACGGCTGGCACGGCTGCAATGGGGGAGTATCAGAAACAAAGAAGGATACCGGAATTGAAGGAACTGGAATTCCGCCATGTAACCTTCCGGTATCCCGGCTCGGATGTGGATATTTTAAAAGACTTTTCCATGAAGCTGGAAAACGGCAGGCATTATGCCATAGTGGGAGAGAACGGTGCAGGCAAGACCACCCTGATCAAGCTTCTCACAGGGCTCTACAGGGAGTATGAGGGCGAGATCCTCTATAATGGTATGGAGATGAGGAGTTTTTCCAGGGAAGAATGGTTCAGGATTTTTTCCTGCGTCTTTCAGGACTTTGCAAGATATTATCTGTCCGTGGAGGAAAATATCTGTCTGGGCATGGGAGGCATGGACTTCGGGGAAGCGGAAAGCCCGGAGCGGAAGAGGGAGCGTATCTCCCGCATGGAGGGCGCGGCGAAGCAGCTGGATATCCATGATTACCTGTGCGGCCTGAAGCACGGTTATGAGACACGGTTGGGAAAGCTGGATGAGGACAGTGTGGATCTCTCCGGCGGACAATGGCAGAGGGTGGCCATGGCAAGGGCGCTGATGAATGATGCTCCCCTGCTTCTGTTGGACGAGCCTACGGCAGCGCTGGATCCGATCAGCGAGAGCAGGCTGTACGAGGAGTTCGGTGAGATCAGCAGGAACCGCACCACCATTTTCATCAGCCACAGGCTGGGTTCCATCAGGCTTGCAGACCATATTTTCCTCTTGAAGGACGGATGTGTCAGGGAGCAGGGCAGCCATGAGGAGTTGATGGGACTGCATGGCATTTATGCCAATATGTATGAGACCCAGCAGAGCTGGTACACGGAAGACAAGGCAGAAGAAACAGAATCCATTGCTGCTGCGGCAATGGTATAGGGGGGACGGGGCAATGGACAAGAGAGCAAAAAAAGCGAAACCATACGGACTGTTTGCCATGACACGCCATATGGTCGGAATCGGTGCGAAAAAGAAACCGTTTTATTTGATATTCTTTATCGGTTTGTTTATAATGGTGGGACTTTCCAATACCGCGTACACCTTTGTGAAGCAGGTCTTTTTTGATTCCGTGGAAGGCCTGGTGGGCGGAAGGGAACAGGTCAGCACTGTGGCGGCCCTGGGAATGGTGACTTCGCTGTTCCCTGTGTTTTCCTTTCTGGTTTCCAGCCTGTCAGCTGTCGTATTGCAGATATTCTTTAAAAACGCGGAAGGATATATGGGAAAGGAATTGAACGAAAAAGCGGCAAGGATTGATCCGCTGGTTTACGAGGACAACCGCTTCCTGGATCAGATCAATAAGGCCTATGCGGGATTGCAGTCGGTGGGGGATGTTGTGGTCAGCATGCTTATGATCCTGCTGAACCAGAGTGTGTACTTCATTTCCATGGCGATCTATCTGTTTACGATCAAACCGATGCTGCTGATCATGTTTTGTGTCTCTTTCCTGCCCAGCATTGTGGGGACTGTGGTCCGCAAACGGCTGTATGCGAAGCTGGAGAACAAAGCGGCGCCCTACCGCAGGCGGTATGAATATTTTGAGAAATGTATCAGCAGCAGGGAATATGTCAAGGAGACAAGACTTTGGAGATCCGAGGGCTTCTTTAAAAAGATGTTCGGCAAAAACCTGCGGGAATGTACCCGTTTGAACTGGCAGACTTCGAAGCGTGTCCGCTGCGTAGAGCTGGGGCTGCGCAGTCTGACATTGACAGGATATGTAGGGACTATCATCATGCTGTTTTACTATCTGTCGAAGGGTGAAATCGGTGTGGGGGCTTTCGCCGCGGTGTTCACTTCGCTGGATACGCTGTTCTCACGGATGAATGAGTTGTTCGACGGACAGATCGGCAGTATCGGCAGGGCTTTCGGCCCGGCCCAGAATTTCTTCGCCTTCCTGGATCTGCCGGAGCGTCAGGGACTGTATGAGGGGACTTTAAAGAGAGAGGTGATGGAACTGAAAGGAGTGTCCTTCACCTACCCCGGCAGCGACAGGCCGGCGCTGGAAGACATTAACCTGACGGTGCAGAAGGGAGAGACGCTTGCCATTGTGGGAGTGAACGGCTCAGGAAAATCTACATTGACGAGGTTATTGACGGGACTGTATCTGCCAACCTCGGGAGAGATCCTGATCGATGGCAGGAATATGGAAGAAATTTCCCCAAAAGCGCTGTACAGGGGTGTTTCCGCGGTGTTTCAGCGGTATCAGTCCTATAAGATGACGGTGGCGGAGAATGTCGGGATTTCGGAAATGGAGAAGGAGGTTTCCGAGGAAAATGACTTGGCAGAAAGCAAGGAAGGAATTGACAGGGCAGGAAGCAAGGAAGGAATTGGCAGGACAGGAAGCAAGAAAGGAATTGGCAGGGCAGGAAGCAAGAAAGGAATTGGCAGGGCAGAAAGCATGCTGGAAAGCACGGTCAGGGACGCCCTGGAAAAGGCCGATTTCCCCATGGACAGCGAGAAGCTGACGGAGGGTCTGGAGACCATGCTTGGCAAGGACTTTGGCGGTATTGACTTATCCGGCGGCCAGTGGCAGAGGCTTGCCATTGCCAGGGGCTTGTACCGTGACCATGATATGATCATCCTGGATGAACCTACGGCAGCCATCGATCCCCTGGAGGAAGCGGACATTTACCGGAAGTTTGCGGAGATCTCCGCGGACAAAACCGCGTTTATTGTGACCCACAGGCTTGGCTCCGCCCAGATCGCCGACCGGATCATTGTCATGGATGCGGGGCATATTGTGGACATGGGAACCCATGAGGAGCTGATGCAGCGGGAGGGCAGATACCGTGAGATGTACCATGCCCAGGCGAAGTGGTATGTGTAATCTTTCTGTTGACAGATTTTGCTGGGGGGGGGGGTAGAATTATTTCACCTGCATTTTATGAGAGAGGGAGGATGAAGGATGTTTGTCTTAAAGAAGAGAAGGTATACGTGGCTTGACATGTACCGGATCCCGTTCAGCTGCGCGCCGGTGAGCACGGTGCTGGTCACGGTGCAGAAGGCCATTACCGCGCTGGCGAATATATTCCAGGTGATCGTGGTGGCGAAATTCCTGGACGGCACCATCGACGCGGTGATGCATAAGAATTATGACGAAAAATTGATATTATGGTTTGTGCTGATGCTGCTCATGGTAAGCTGGAAGAGGGTCTCTTATAATATCGGAAGGCTTTTCACCAGCCATTTTGTCACCATGGGAAACCGGCAGGTCCTGCAGGAATTTACCAGGAAGCGCAACAGGCTGGAATACTATCTGCTGGAGGATCCGGCTACGGAGGAACTGACAAACCGTGTGGTAAACAAGCTGGAGAGGAATCTGGAGGAGCTGCTTCAGCGCTTTGTCAATTTCTTTGTGATCTATATCCCCAGGATTATAGGTGTCCTTCTGATCATTGCCTCCCATGTCTGGTGGCTTGCCATAGTGGTCATGGTGATGGCGGTGCCCCTTGTGCTCATTTCCCTGCGGGGAGGACAGAAGATTTACCGTGCCGGTGAGGAAGCAGCTGTGTATGAGAGGCGCCACAGATATCTCTTCGATGTGCTGACGGGAAGGGAGTCCACGGAGGAAAGGAGCCTGTTCGGATACGGCGGGGCAGTCAATGGGCAGTGGCACCGTCAGTATGACACTGCCAGGAAGATCAATATGAAGGCGGAGGCCATCTTTACGCTCAACATGCAGGGAGGAAGCATTATCACCAGCATACTGGCATCGGCGGTATCCCTGATCATGATTCCGCTGACGGCGTCAGGCGCGTTGAGTGTGGGGCTTTTTATCTCCCTGTCCACGGCGATCTATGATCTGGTGAACCTGATGGGATGGGGAATGACAAAGGCAGTGGCGCAGATCGCGCGCTACAGGGAGTATATGAAGGATCTGACGGCCTTTGCGGCGCTCCCGGAGAGACAGGAGGCTGTAAAAGAAAACGGAGCACCGGGAGAATCCGGCGGAGTGAAAACGTTACAGACCGGAATCCCTAAATTGCAGACGCTGGAGTTCCGGCATGTCACTTTCCGCTATCCCGGCACGGAAGTGGATATCTTAAAGGACTTTTCCATGGAATTGAGGGATGGCGTCCACTACGCCATCGTGGGGGAGAATGGAGCGGGCAAATCCACATTGATCAAGCTGCTCACAGGGCTATACAGGGAGTATGAGGGAGAAATCCTTTACAATGGCGTGGAAATGCGTACCTTCCCGCAGGAGCAGTGGTTTCGCATTTATTCCTGCGTCTTCCAGGATTTTGCCAAGTATTACCTGTCCGTGAAGGAGAATATCTGCCTGGGAGCGGGGGATATGGAGTTCGGGATGGAAGGAGAATCCCATGGACAAGGGACAGGGAAAGGATTCCAGGAGCATGGGACGACGGAAGGGTTTCATGGACATGGGGACGGTGCGGATGGCAGCTCAGAAGTCGGAGCCCGTGAATTGCCGGAGGACAATCTGGAGACCCGCATGAAAGAGGTGACACGGCAGCTGGGACTCCAGGAAGCAATATCATCCTTAAAATACGGCTATGAGACGCGTCTGGGCAAGCTGGATGAGGACAGTGTGGATCTGTCGGGCGGGCAGTGGCAGAGGGTGGCAATGGCAAGGGCGCTGATGAACGACGCGCCGGTGCTTCTGCTGGACGAGCCGACCGCGGCGCTGGATCCCATCAGCGAGAGTGCATTATATGAAAAGTTCGGCGAGATCAGCAAGGGGCACACTACCATATTTATCAGCCACAGACTGGGTTCCACCAAGCTTTCAAACCATATCTTCGTGCTGAAGGACGGCTGTGTCAGGGAGCAGGGGAGTCATGAGGAACTGATGGCAGCAGGAGGCATCTATGCCGCCATGTACGAGACACAGCAGAGCTGGTACGTCAAAGAGGAAGGAGGGGAAGCATAATGGCAGGATCTTTGGAAAACAATCAGACAGACAGGAAACAGGCAGACAGACCTAAGAAGGTCAGGCAGAAGAGCCTGTTCGGCATGATCCGGCATGTGATGTCCCTGGAATGGAAGAAAAATCCCATACTGCTGATTTTCTGTATTTTGTTTGCGTCAGGAATGGGCGTGGTGTCAGCGGCAAATGTATTTTTCAAGCAGACGTTCTTCGATGCCGTGAGCGCCCTGGTGGAGGGGAATGCCACTGTCTCCCATGCCGTGCTGTGCGGTATCGGTATGGCGGCTTTCCTGGTATTGACGCTGGCTCTCACGGCAGCGGCACAATTGATTTTCAATAATATCAACATGGTCATCATGGGGCATATGGGAACGCTTCTGAACGACAAGGCGTCACGGGTTGACCCTATTGTCTATGAGGACAACCGTTACCTGGATCATATCAACAAGGCTTATGTGGGAATGGAAGCGGTGGCGACGGTGGTGTTTACGGCCATGTCCATCGGATTGAGTGATGTGGCGTACTTTGTGTTTATGGGATGTTATCTGTTTTCCATCAAGCCCATGCTGCTTGTGGTGTTCATCCTTTCCTTCCTGCCCACCATCATAGGGTCCGTGATCCGCAGGAATATGTTCGCCAAAATGGAAAATCTGGCGGCGCCCTACCGCAGGAAGTACGAGTACTTTGAAAAATGTCTCTGCAGCAGGGAATATGCCAAGGAAACGCGGCTGTGGCGGGGGGAGAGGTATTTTAAGAGACTGTTTGACAAAAACCTGGACGGGTATACAGAATTACAATGGAAAACCTCAAAGCGCTCAGAACTGGTGATGATTGCGCTGCGCTTCCTGCTGCTGTCGGGGTATGTGGGCACCATTATCATGCTGTTCTATTATCTGTTCCGGGGCGAGGTCGGCGTGGGCGCCTTCGCGGCGATCTTCTCCTCCCTGGACCAGATGTTTGATAGCATGGACGAGGTGTTCAATTATGAGATCGGTGCGATTGCAAGGAATTTCGGCGCGGCGCAGAATTATTATGCTTTCCTGAACCTGGAGGAGAGGGAGGGCGTGGAACTGGATGCCTTGCCCCGTGAGATTATGGAATTAAGGGGCGTGTCCTTTGCTTATCCAAACAGCGGCAAGAGGGCGCTGGAACAGATCAACCTGACGGTGCATAAGGGTGAGACCATTGCCATAGTGGGCGTGAACGGTTCGGGGAAATCCACGTTGACGAGGCTTTTGACAGGGCTGTACCTGCCTACTGAGGGAGAGATGCTGATCGACGGCAGGAATGCAGGCGAGATAGCGCCGAAGACCCTGTACAGGGGAATCTCTGCCGTATTCCAGAAGTACCAGTCCTATAAGATGACGGTGGCGGAGAATGTCAGGATATCGGATATGGGAAAAGCGGCTGCCAAAGATGGAAATGTGGCGGCGGACAAAAATGGGGCGGACGGGACAAAGACCGCCGTCATGGATGTGCTGGAAAAAGCCGATTTCCCCGTGGAAAGCGAGAAGCTGACGGAGGGCCTGGAGACCATGCTGGGCAAGGACTTCGGCGGCATCGACTTATCCGGCGGACAGTGGCAGAGGCTTGCCATTGCCAGGGGGTTGTACCGTGCCCACGACATGATCATCCTGGATGAACCCACGGCTGCCATCGATCCCCTGGAGGAGGCGGATATTTATCGGAAATTCGCCGAGATCTCCGCGGACAAGACGGCTTTTATCGTGACCCACAGGCTTGGCTCCGCCCAGATCGCCGACCGGATCATTGTCATGGACGCAGGGCGCATCGTGGATATGGGCACCCATGAGGAGTTGATGCAGCGGGAGGGCAAGTACCGCGAGATGTACCATGCCCAGGCGAAGTGGTACGCATAAGGTGATGTGTTTTTCTGTGACTTGCGGAAAGTGCCCCTGCCTCCCCTGCGCCGTTCCTTTAACGGAGATACAATCTGTGCTGAACGGTTGTAACAGTTCAGACAGCCCCTTCCGCGAAGTCAAAATTGCATTTCTGTGCAATTTTGCGAGACTTGCGGGCGCCAAAATGAGTTGAAAACTCATTTTGTGTGCATCGTCGTAACAGTTCAGCGCCCTGTCTGAACTGTTACGAACGGTTACAATTTCCCACATGGGAAATATCCCAAATACTTGTATTTATAAGCAGGATAGTGTATGATGAATGAACAGAAAAGCCCAATGAGGCTGTAACATTCAGTGAACAGGAGCCGATTCCATGGAAATAAAGCGTGACATATATCTGCAGCAGCTGGTCTCATATCGTTTTGACGGTCTGGTCAAAGTCATAACAGGCATCCGCCGCTGCGGGAAATCATATCTTCTGAAAAAGATTTACAGGGATTATTTGATACAGAATGGTGTAAGGGATGAGCAGATTATCACGATTGAACTTGACCTTACAAAGGATATCAAGTACCGTAATCCGCTGCTCCTTTCCTCCTATGTGAGAGGTCTGGTGGAAGGAAAAACAGAGGAGTATTATCTTTTCGTGGATGAGATCCAAATGTCGGATACAGTTGCAAATCCGTATAGCAGTGAAGGGAAGAGGATAACTTTTTATGACGCCTTGAATGATCTGCGCAGTCTGCCAAATCTGGATGTGTATGTGACAGGCAGCAATTCCAGGATGTTGTCAAGTGATATCCTGACTGAATTCAGGGGGCGGAGTGATGAGATCCGAGTGCATCCGTTAAGCTTTGCGGAATATTATTCAGCAGTCGGCGGAGATAAGGGTGAAGCCTTTGACGAGTATGCTTTTTACGGTGGAATGCCGCTTATTCTGACCAGACCGGATGATATGGCAAAGATGCGGTACCTGAAAGCGCTTTTTACGGAAGTATATATTAAGGATATTGTGGAACGCAGGAAGATAGAACGGCAGGATGTATTGGAGCAGATCATTGACCTGCTCTGTTCCTCCATAGGCTCGTTGACAAATCCGGTCAGAATAGCAGACACATTGAAATCGAAACAGATAGCTGTCGTTTCTTCCAATACGGTACGGGCGTATATAGGACATTTGGAGGATGCCTTTCTTTTTTCAGAGAGCAAACGCTATGATATCAAGGGTAAATCCTATTTTGATTCACCAAACAAGTATTATTGCGAGGATCTGGGGTTACGGAATGCCCGTATTGGTTTTCGGCAGCAGGAAATGACCCATATCATGGAAAATATTATTTATAACGAACTTGTAAACCGGCAGTTCCTGGTGGATGTGGGTGTTGTTTACGCGAGAACGGTCAACCAGACCGGCAATTCCGTCCGCACCCCCAGGGAGATTGACTTTGTTGTGACATCCGGTGGGAAAAAGGCATATATCCAGTCTGCGTATGCAATGCCGACGGAGGAAAAGGTGGAAACGGAATTACGGCCTTTTGCCCTGACCGGGGATTCTTTCCCTAAAATTGTGGTGCGGAGGGATATCGGGAAACGCTGGTATGATGATAAGGGAATTTTAAACATAGGCATTACGGATTTCCTCCTGGACAGGGAGCTGATATAGAAACCTGTCGGGACGTGCTTGAAAATGCCTTGAGATCTGCTATAATGAGGATACAAAAACAGATCAGGGGGTATAGTATGAATGAAGAAATGAAAATGATGGTAAATGTTATTATAGAAGAAATGGGTAACAGTTTGGCCGAAAGCTGAACTGTTACAGGAATGGTGAAGAATTAAGCCGGGAGAGTTGACTTTTGATAGTTGACTCTCCCGGTTTTTGCCTTATAGGAAACTGCTGTAACGTTATTTCTTAACAGTTCCTTATTTGATCTGGATCGCCTGGCCAGGGAAGATCACATCCACATTCTTGATCTGGGGATTCTTTGCTGCCAGTTCGGCTAGTGACATATGGTTGGCACGGGCAATTTTGCCAAGAGTGTCTCCTGTCTGTACAGTGTAAGAGGGACCGCCCGCGGCAGCGGTGGGACTGCTTAAACGGCTGACACCGTAATGCTGTGCCAGATACAGGGGACCGTACCAGGGAATGCTCTCGTCAATGGATGCCCCGGCAGGGATGCGCACCTTATAATTTACATCTTCATAGGTGTATTCCATCTCAAGTGTCATTCCGTGATCCAGAAGCTGCCTTACCTCGGAGCAGGACAGGGTGTTGACACCGTCCATCCGGATTACGTCGCCGGGCTTGGCAGCTTCGATGCGGGATTCCAGGGGGGATAAACTGTCGTCCTGCCCGGAATCGGAAGAGCCGTCCTGTTCAGAATCGGAAGAGTCATCCTGTCCGGGAACGTCTTCGATCAGCAGGATGTCGGATTTTTCACCTTCCTCACCGTTGGCGATTTCGTTCGGGTTGCCGCTCAGTGCCCTTATGGTGACACAGTAGCTGCCCTCCGGGGTGCCGCTATATGGATCAAGGATGTCCTTTGATAAATCTATGATCCTGTCCTCGCCGCCTGCCTCCCTGGGAGTGTCGGAGGTTATATAGCTGAATGCGGACGTATGGCCTATGCGGGTAAGGGCGTTGCTGGTGCTGTGGAGTATGCAGGGCTCCCACCCACTGCCATTCTGCTTGTACAGACAGTATTCATATCCTGCGGCACCCTCCACTGACGTGAAATGGAAAAGCCCTTTTTCCTCCGCATCCCAATATCCGGTTGTGGTTCCAAGCGCCTGCTCAGGGCGGGTATACTGTACGGTCTGCGAAGTGGCTGTCTGGCTTACGGCCAGACCGGAAGGAAGGTCTTTTTCCATACACACCTCAAAATAATAGGAGCCGGAGTCCCTCAGATCCTGGTAGAAGGGTGTGCTCCAACTATAAGAGCCGCTGGTGTATTTACTGTTAATATTCCAGATAGAACTGTTATCCCAAGAGGTATCGTAGTCCGCGACCATTTCATCGTCCCGATAAACCTTGACATGTGCCATATAACGGCCATATTGTGTGACGGGAAAGGAAAAATTGCACCACATAAGATCCTCGGAAAACTGGACATTATAGGGTGTCCCAAGTGTCTGATTTTCTGCAGCGGAAGCTTCTGTCTGGGCAGAAATGTCCCCACCTTCCTCTGCGGAGACATTCATGCCGCCGAGGGGTGACGCCATCAGTGCGAATGCCAGGGATGCCGCCAAAATAGTTTTTTTCTTCATCGTATTCTGTTCCTCCTATATCATTTGAGTGTGGTTGGATCTGCCAGGACAATGCCTGGTGCATTGTCCATGACACAACAAGATTATATATGGAACATTTCCGGTAGAGGTATGCTGTCAGCAGACATTACAGAAGAAAGTGATCCCGGAGAATCCGCCGGTCATTGACTGCTTTGGGAGTCGAAGTCGAGCCATGGACTGTAGTATTCCTCCGGCGCAGGATCCGGCATGGGGCTTGCACTGTATTCGTTGGGGCGTGAGGAAATGGCCTGGACGGTGAAGCGGTATGCCTTGTCCGGGCCGGCAATCAGGAATTCCGCGGGCACAGAGATCCCGCCCAGGCCTTTTTGCACAATCTGGCTTTTCGACCATGTATTATTCATCACATAAGCGCCGGTATTGTCATAGACGGTTACATTAAACCAGTCGCCATCCTCATAATCCCCGATATTATCCCATATGGCGTAATATTTTCGGGTGTTATCGATCTCGTACAACGCCCATGTAAGGCCTGTCGGGGAAGGCAGGTGCGGGGCATCCATTCCCGTGTATTCGAAAACATCGGAAACGACAAAGGGGCTGTCGGTATACCGGATACCGTCTCCCACGGAAGCCATGGTGAAATAATATAATCCGTTCTCTGCCAGGACAGGCGTAAGGTTATATGACTGAATTTCCACATCTCTGTATGAGCCGCCGATCCTGACCTTTTGTTCAAAGTACCAGTCGTCGTCTCCGGGATCAGGAGGGGTTTCTGTATCCCTTCTGTACAGTCTCAAATAGAACTGTACTTCGTCTCCGATACCGGATTCCGGTACATTTTCCCATACAGCGGTGCCGGTCTCGCCATCCCAATGGGGCGTTCCCGGCACTGGCAGTACGGTGAGGGAATTGCCCTCTCCATTTTCGACGCCGGTTCGAGCGCTTTCCCGGAAAGGGGACAGATAAAGCACGCCGCACCCGGCGAGGACGATCAGGACAAGCGCCGCAAAACTGCAGAGGACATATCTTTTGGCACAGAAAAAAGCCTGTCGTACCTGCTTTACGGACTGATATCGTTTTCCCGGATCCAGGTTCATGCATTTCCGGATGATCCTTTTGTAACGGGAACTTTGAATGTCCTCGTTCAGAAGCTGGTTCAGGGTGACCCCCAGCGCATAGACGTCCGCCCGTTCATCGGTTTGGGAGAAGCCGTACTGTTCCGGCGGGGCGAATCCCCTGGTGCCCAGCAGTATGGTATCCTGCTCCGCATCATTCCTGGATGTGCGTGCGGCGTCAAAGTCGATGAGATAGACTTTTCCGTCCCCGGTGAGGAGGATATTGGATGGCTTGATATCACGGTGTATAATGCCCTTCCCATGCAGAAGCTCCAGCGCGGAGCACAGCTCCCTGACCACGTTCAGGAATTGCTTTTTCGATAATTCCACGGTTCCCAGGGGCTGTCCGTCTATATATTGTTCCACAACGACAGTGGAAGCTTCGGTGAGGGAGACCTCATACAGCTTTGGAAGGCAGGGATGGGGACAATCCAGCAATGTCTGATAAACAGGGAGCAGGCCCCTTAATTCCTTCCGGATAAATATTTGTTCCCCGTCCTTCGCGCGCACAAGGTGTATGGTACTTTTTTCGCTTTGTTTCAGAAGTCTGATCTTTTCGTATTCCATGGCGGGCAGGCATCCTTTGCAGTTAAAAAATTTCAAATTGACCTCCGCTTGTCATATTTGCAGGGATCTGATAAGATTATAGCAAAAAGAATGGGGAGGGGCAAACATTTTAGAGAGAAATGGCGGCTAAAGCAGGGGCAAAGGACAGGATGGATAAAAAGATAAATGATAAAACTGTGACGGAAAAGAATATGGCAGAAAAAACCACAATAGAAGGAACCACAATAGAAAGGACTACAATAGAAAGGACTACAATAGAAAAGACTACCACTGAATTGAAGAATGAGATCCGGGCGGCAACGGATATAGAGGATTTCCTGAAAAAGAATAGAAGCAGTATGGTCACAGGCGGTCTTCCTGAATGGCTGAACACGCTTCTGGCACAGAAGAGGATCAGCAAGGCGGACGTAGTGCGCGGATCTCTGCTGGATCGGACCTATGTGTACCAGATTTTTTCGGGGGATCGGACTCCGTCACGTGACAAACTGATCGCGCTGGCATTCGGACTGCGGCTCAGCGATGATGAAACACAGAAAATGCTGAAGCTGTCCTGCAACAGGGAGCTTTATGCAAGGGACGAGAGGGATGCGCTGATTCTGTTTGCCCTGCAGCAGCAATGGCCGATACTGAAGGCAAATGACTTATTGTTCAGACATGGCTTTACCGTCTTGGGCGCTCCGGTGTGAGAAATGTTTGACGGAAACTCATCCGTAGGGAAATAAGAGAGTTTTAACGGACTTATAATTTAATATAATGCCTGTATCAAAGGACATTGAATGGAGGTAAGTGCAATGGATGGAAGAGCAGGCAGCTTGAGATTCTGGGCTGTAACGATCATACTGGTAATTGTTACAGCCTTTTGCTGTGCGGGGACCGTGATGAGCAGGACTGATTTCAGCGCGCAGGAACTGGAGCATTATGACCGGGAGAGGGAACAGAAGCTGGTGGAGGACGTCAGAGAATATCTCAGACAGCAGGGATACGGTAACAGCGGCGTGATGCTGACGCGGGTCATGGATGCGGATGGCAGCAGGGAATATACCCTCAGCATCCATCACAGCCGGATCACAGCCCTTGATCAGGAAGAGCGTGAACGGCTGGCGGAGGAGTTACAGGAGCTTGCTTTTACGGATCAGAGCTGTTCCTTTTTCATAAAGTTATGACGGTATCCGGTATTCACAGTCCGGCTGTGGGTAATGACGGTGTTCGGTAGTTGTCCATAGTCAGGCTGCGAGTAATGACGGTATCCTGTAACTGCCCGTGGCAAGGCGTGAGCAGTTACGGTATTCGGATTGAAACAGAGCGAATATTTGGAATGACATGACATTTTTCGAAAATAGGGGTATACTTCCTATAGGCAAAAGCTTTTTCGGAAAGTGAAAGGAGACCTCTAAATGTCATTCATTCCCAAACCACATGAAATCTATAAACATTTTAAAGGGAATTTGTATCAGATCACGGCGATAGCGGAACATACGGAAACAGGAGAGACATTGGTGGTCTATCAGGCAATGTATGGCGACTTTAAGACTTATGCCCGCCCCCTGGACATGTTCATCAGTCCTGTGGACAGGGATAAGTACCCTGATACAGCTCAGGAATTTCGCTTTGAGCTGCAGGGACCGGAGGCCCCAAGGCAGAAGGCGGAGATGGACATCTGTGACAGGAAGGATAGTGCGGAATCCCGCCCAGACGGTATGCCCCGCCTGACAGAGAGGGATGCGGAGCGGCCGGAGAGAAGCGCGGGGCAGGACCCGCATGGGCAGGGAACGTCTCCGGGGGCACCGGGGCAGGAATGCCCGGACATGGAGCAGGAGGAAGAGGCGGAGGAATTCAGTATTGATCCCCAGGTGCTGGAGTTTTTGGACGCCGACAGCTATGAGCAGCGGCTGAACATCCTGACCGGACTGCGCCACCGCATCACGGATGACATGATCACTACCATGGCCATCGCCTGTGACGTGGAGATCGGTGAGGGCGATATAGAGGAGCGCTATGAATCGCTGAAGACATGCCTGTTGACAATGGAACGGTATGAGTGCAACCGTCTCCGCTAAAAGTGTGTAAAGATTTTCTAAGTCAGTAAAGTACACTGACTAAGAAAATCTACGATTCCGCAGAGCGGAATCTATACACAGTGTGCTATGCACACGGAAGAACGCCAAGAGCGGGCGTCCTTCCAGGGCTTTGATATAATATTCCCGGAAGGGAGTGTCCCATGGCATATCAGCTGGATAAGAAGATGGTGATCGGAGTTTCCTCCAGGACGTTGTTTGACCTGACAATGGAAAATGAGATATATGAGACGCAGGGGCTGGAAGCATACTGCAAGTATCAGACGGAGCATGAAAAGGATATTTTGAAGCCGGGTCCCGGCTTCCAGCTGGTCAAGGGGCTGCTGCAGCTGAATGAGAGGAAGCCGGAGTCCGGTCTGGTGGAGGTCATCATCATGTCCCATAACAGTCCGGAGACAGCGCTCAGGATCTTCCATTCGGTGGCTCATTATGGTCTGGCGATCAGCCGGTCCGTCTTAGTCAGCGGCGCGTCCCTGGCACCTTACCTGGCAGCCTTCCACACAGATCTGTTCCTGTCGGCCTGTGAGGAGGATGTACAATGTGCCATAGATAACGGGATTGCCGCGGGGATCATCTGCACGGAATACAATACGATGCATGTGCGTCGTATTCCGGCGGCAACGGCACAGATCAGGATTGCCTTTGATGGGGACGCGGTGCTTTTTGCAGAGGAGTCGGAGCGTATTTACCGGGAAAGGGGTTTGAGCGCTTTTGAGGAAAACGAGCGTGTGCATGCCCTGGAGCCTCTGGCGGAGGGACCTTTTGCGCAGTTCCTGAGGAAGCTTTCCGCCCTGCAAAGGGAATTTGCGTATGAAGACTGTCCGATACGGACGGCGCTGGTGACGGCGCGCAGCGCACCGGCGCATGAGAGGGTGCTCAGGACCATAAAAGCATGGGATGCCCGTGTAGATGAAGTGTTTTTTCTGGGTGGACTGGAAAAGAAGGAAATACTGAAAGCTTTCGGCGCCCAGATCTTCTTTGACGACCAGTCGGTTCATACCGTCAGCGCGGCGGAATTTGTCCCTGCTGCGAGAGTACCCTACCGGAGGGAGACGGGCTCGGAAGCAGCCCCGGATACAGGGAACTACAGCTTCGGCTGAGAGGGCGGCAGTGCTTCGCAGCGTTTTTGAAACCACTGCGGTGGGGTAATGGAGAAACAGAATGCAATACAACCATATCATACAGGGACGCTTTATAGAACGCCCCAACCGTTTTATAGCGCAGGTGGAGGTAGACGGCAGAGTGGAGACCGTGCATGTCAAGAACACCGGGCGCTGTAAGGAACTTCTGACAAAGGGCGCCCGCGTCTACCTGGAAAAGAGCGATAAGGAGGAACGTTCCACCGCCTACGATCTTGTGGCGGTGGAGAAGGGAGAGCGGCTGATCAATATGGATTCCCAGGCGCCGAACAGGGCCGTGGGAGAGTGGCTTCTGGAAAAGAAACTCTTTCATGACCCTGTTCTGGTACGTCCGGAAACGGTTTATGGTAATTCCCGGTTTGACTTTTACGTGGAGACGGAATCGGAAAGGATCTTTCTGGAAGTGAAGGGTGTCACCCTGGAGGAGAATGGGGTGGTGCGGTTTCCCGATGCACCTTCGGACAGGGCGGTGAAGCATATGGAGGAGCTGGTTCAGGCCGGGAAAGACGGCTACCGTGTCTTTGTGCTGTTTGTGATCCAGATGGAAGGCGTCCGCTATTTTACTCCCAATTATGACACCCACAGGGAGTTTGCGGAAGCCCTCTGCAAGGCTGCGGAGGCAGGGGTGGGGATTCTCGCCTATGACTGTCTGGTGACGCCGGATTCCATGCGGATCAACCGGCCTGTACCGGTGAGACTGACGGAAGATTATGGATTGTTAAGCCGTATTTCCAAACCGCTCCTGCAGTGGTATGATAGGAACAGACGCATCCTTCCCTGGAGGGAGGAACCTTCCCCGTACAGGGTGTGGGTATCGGAAATCATGCTGCAGCAGACCAGGGTGGAGGCGGTAAAGCCTTACTTTGAGCGGTTTATGCGGGAACTTCCGGATATCGGTTCACTCGCCGGGGCGGAGGAGGAAACTCTGCTGAAACTCTGGGAGGGACTGGGCTACTATAACAGGGTGCGCAACCTGCAGAAGGCGGCGCTCCAGATACAGGAAGACTACGGGGGAGAGATGCCCTCGGAATACGGGGAGCTTTTGAAATTAAAGGGAATCGGCAGCTATACGGCGGGAGCCGTGGCTTCCATTGCTTATGGGAAGGCGGTTCCCGCGGTGGACGGCAACGTGCTTCGGGTGATATCCCGTATCCGGCGGGATCCCAGGCTGATCAGCGATGCAAAGGTGAAGGCCGCGGTGGAAAGGGACTTAAAGGAGATCGTACCTGTGGACCGCCCCGGAGATTTTAACCAGGCCATGATGGAGATCGGAGCCTGTGTCTGCATTCCCAACGGTGCGCCGCTGTGCGAAAGCTGTCCCCTGCAGGAGATCTGCATGGCCCATCAGGCGGGGGAGGAACAGGCTTATCCCAGGAAGGCGGCGAAAAAGCCGCGTCCCATTGAGGAGAAGACCATACTGATCATCAGGGATGAGAACCGCGCGGCGATCCGCAAGCGGACGGAGCGGGGGCTGCTTGCCGGGATGTATGAACTTCCCTCCATGGACGGCTTCCGCACGGCGGAGGAAGTGGCGGCTTATCTGGTGGACAAAGGGCTGAAGCTGCTGCATATTGCGCCGCTGCAGGAAGCCAGGCATATTTTCACCCATAGGGAATGGCACATGAAGGGATACATGGTGCGGGTGGAAGGGCTGGGGCAGAAAGGCCAGATAGCACAGGGGGATCAGTCTGTGGACTGGATCTATATCGAACCGGAGGAGATGGAGAGGAAGTATCCTATCCCTTCAGCTTTTGAGGCATACATGAAGTATTTGACATGGAGGTTGTTATGAAATTACTGTCGATAGCGATTCCGTGCTACAATTCGGAAGAGTATATGTGCAAGTGTGTGGATTCCCTGCTGCCGGGCGGGGAGGATGTGGAGATCATTATTGTGGATGACGGCTCCACAAAGGACAATACGGCGAGGATTGCGGATGAATATGCGGCCAGATACCCTTCTATTGTCAAGGCGGTGCACCAGGAAAACGGCGGCCACGGTGCCGCGGTAAACACAGGACTGGACAACGCCACAGGGCTGTATTTCAAGGTGGTGGACAGCGACGACTGGCTGAAAAGGGAGGCCTATTTACAGGTGCTGGATACCCTCAGGGATTTTGTGGGCGGCAGCGAAACCCTGGACATGCTGGTGTGCAACTTTGTCTATGAGAAAGAGGGGGAAAAGCGTAAGAAGGTCATGCATTACCGGCACATTCTTCCGGTGGACAAAATGTTTACCTGGGAGGACTGCCATCATTTTATCAAAGGGCATTATATCCTGATGCATTCCGTTATCTTCCGCACAAGGCTGCTGAAAGAATGCGGGATCCGCCTGCCGGAACACACTTTTTATGTGGACAATCTCTATGTCTTTGAACCTCTGCCCTTTGTCCGCAATATTTACTACCTTGACGTCAATCTTTACCGCTATTATATCGGAAGGGCGGATCAGTCGGTCAACGAGGAGGTCATGATATCCCGTATCGACCAGCAGATCATGGTGAATAAGATCATGGTGGACTATCTGGTGGAGAAAAAGCCGGAACTGATTAAAAATAAGCGCCTTTATCAGTACATGCGCAATTACCTGGAGATCATCACCACCGTCTCATCGGTGCTCCTGATCCGTGCAGACACGGAGGAGTCCCTGGAAAAGAAAAAGGAACTCTGGAATTATATCAAGGAGAAGGACAAAAGTCTTTATTTCTGGCTCAGGGGGGGTATTATGGGCAGTACCATGAATCTGCCCGGCAGGGGCGGACGCAGATTTTCCGTGGATGCGTACAAGATATGCCAGAAGATCTTCAAGTTTAATTAATGGAAGGAAGCACTGATGAAAAAGCAAAAAACCTCAGGTCAATCGACCTGAGGTGTCTTTTTGTTGCGCTGTGTCCCGGGCAGTGCCAGCCATTCGCGTCTGTAGACAAGCACATACATGAATGCGCCCATGATGATTCCCGTAAGCACATCGAAAACAGAGTGCTGCTTGATGAACATGGTGGACAGGATGATGGAAAATGCCAGTATGCCGGAGGATATCCAGACCGGCTTCCTGCCCCGAAGCGTCTCATTGTGCATCACCGCGATATGTGCCCCGATGGAATTATACACATGGATGCTGGGCCACAGGTTTGTGGGCGTGTCCGTCTTCCAGAGGGCGGCCACCATGGAGGTGAAAACATTGTCCCTGGGCATTGTGGCGAGCCGCAGGTCATGGCCGTTGGGGAAGAGTGTGGATATGATCAGGAAAACGGTCATACCCGTAAACAGAAAAGCGCATGCCCTGAAATAATCTGTCTTATTCTTAAAAAAGAGGAAGACCACAACCGCCGACACATAGGCGAACCATAAAAGGTAGGGGACGATAAATACCTCACAGAACGGGATCTTGTCGTCCACCGCCAGATGGATGACCTGGTAATTCTTTGTGTTCGTCCGTTCCAGCCATGTAAACCAACTCAGATAAATGACACCGTAGAGCAACAGGGGAACAGCATGCCCGTACTGCCGGTACAGGCCTTTCATTTTTTCCATTTCTTTTCATTCCTTTCAGGCGTGGGTCAAATTTCCATAACATTTACTATATCTATTGATATCAATTATGTAGTATAGCCTGAAAAAATAAAATTGCAATACCCTTTTTTCTTAAGGTTTCCTAAAGAAAGGGAAAGGTAATTCTTAACGGTTCCCGGGATTCCTTCAGTAGATCATCTTTACGGCCCCGTGCCGGCAGTCCACGGTGATCCGGTCGGATTTCCTTGCCACCTCCCCGTCCGTGTGCACCCAGAGGGGCGAGGAGGCTTCTATGGTAAGGGTCTTCGCCCGGTAGGGGGTAATCCCTTCAAACCGGTAATGCTTTCCCCTGAAAGCAGTGGGCAGGGCGAACAGGATCAGAAGCTTCGGCAGGTCGCCTACGGCGCAGAGATCCAGAATGCCGTCCGAGGCGTCGGCGTCGGGGCAGAACATGAAGCCGCCGCCCTCGAACCGGTGGAGCATACAGGCCACAAAAAGCAGGGTTTTCATCGTTACCGGTTCGTTGTCGTCCAGTGTGAGCCTGCCGGAGACGGCCTTTGCGCCGAACAGCTGCTTCAGCGCGATTCCCAGATAAGTCAGCTTCCCAAGCCCCAGTCTGTTGAAAGCGTTCTTCAGCTTAGAGTGCAGGGCTTCCTCACATACAGCCGCGTCAAAGCCGATTCCGCAGCTGACGATAAAGGGACGGATCCCGCCGTCGTCATAAGTGACGGCCCCCAGATCCATGGTGTGTACGCTGCCTCTGTGCAGAATGAGCTCCAGGGCCTCCAGCGGATCCCCTGGGATGCAGAGGTCTCTTGCAAGGTCATTGCTGGAGCCTGTGGGAATGTATCCCAGCGTGACACGGGAGGTGTCCTCCATGCCGGACAGCGCTTCGTTTACGGTGCCGTCGCCGCCGAGAAGGATCAGGGTGAGCGGCTTTCCCGGGGAGGCGGAGGTGATCTCACAGGCAAGCCTTGCCACATCGCCTGGCTCTTTTGAAAAGTAATTGCGGTAAGCAATGCCGTATTCGTGCAGCTTCGGCTCAATGCTTTCCTTCCAGATCTTAAGCCCCCTGCCGGAGCGGGAGCGGGGATTGATGATAATATGATACATAAGTGTTTTCTTCCTTCGTTAGCTTACGGGGTTCGTCCTTGCAGGCAAGCGAACTCCCTGTAAGCTATATAGTACTCACAGCAGAGCTGTTCGTTAGCTTACGGGGTTCGCCCTTGCAGGCAAGCGAACTCCCTGTAAGCTACATAGTACTCACAGCAGAGCTGTTCGTTAGCTTACGGGGTTCGCCCTTGCAGGCAAGCGAACTCCCTGTAAGCTATATTGTAACAATATTTAAGGCATTCGTAAACAAAATCCTTTGCAAGGCAAGGAAACTATGCTATCATTCAAGGGGAACATCCAACCGCACAGGTGGAAATTTATTATGGTTCCGAGACGAAATGTAGGAGGATTAGAAATGTATTCTTTGGATGATGTAAGAAGTGTCGATCCTGAGATCGCTCAGGCTATCGTTGATGAACAGGAGAGGCAGAACAGCCACATTGAGCTGATTGCTTCGGAAAACTGGGTGAGCAAAGCGGTCATGGCGGCAATGGGAAGCCCTCTGACCAACAAATATGCGGAGGGGTATCCCGGAAAGAGGTATTACGGCGGCTGCGACTGCGTGGACGTGGTGGAGGATCTGGCGAGGGAGAGGGCGAAGAAGCTCTTCGGGTGCGAGTACGCCAATGTGCAGCCCCATTCCGGCGCCCAGGCCAACATGGCGGTACAGTTCGCTGTCTGTAAGCCCGGCGATACCATTATGGGTATGAACCTGGATCACGGCGGACATCTGACACACGGAAGCCCGGTGAACATGTCCGGCAAGTACTTCCATATTGTCCCTTACGGTGTCAATGACGATGGGTTTATCGATTATGACAGGCTGCGTGAGATCGCGCTGGAGGCGAAGCCTAAAATGATCATAGCAGGCGCTTCCGCTTATGCCCGTACCATAGATTTCAAGAAATTCCGCGAGGTTGCCGATGAGGTGGGCGCTGTCCTCATGGTGGATATGGCCCATATCGCGGGACTGGTTGCCGCGGGACTTCATCCGAGCCCTATCCCGTACGCGGACGTCACCACCACCACCACCCACAAGACCCTGCGCGGTCCCAGGGGCGGCATGATTCTCTCCAGCAATGCGGTAAATGAGAAATATAACTTTAACAAGGCCATATTCCCCGGTATCCAGGGAGGTCCCCTGATGCATGTGATCGCAGCCAAGGCGGTATGCTTTAAAGAGGCTCTGAGCGATGAATTCAAGGTATACCAGCAGCATATCATCGATAACGCCCAGGCGTTGTGCAAAGGTCTGCTTGCCAGGGATATCAGGATCGTATCCGGAGGCACGGACAATCATCTGATGCTGGTGGACCTGACCAATTACGGGCTCACCGGAAAGGCTGTGGAGAAGCTGCTGGACGCTGCCCACATCACCTGTAATAAGAATACTATTCCAAACGATCCCCAGTCCCCCTTTGTGACCAGCGGCATCCGTCTCGGTACGCCCGCGGTTACTTCCAGGGGCATGAATGCACAGGATATGGACAGGATTGCGGAGGCGATTGCCATGGTGATCAAAGAGGGCGAAGAAAAGATTCCCGAGGCACGCGCCATTGTCCAGACATTGACAGACAAGTATCCTCTGGAGTAGAATGGAAGCTTGACTGAAATGTACCGTAATGGTACCACACATCTGATTACGCAGGAGGCAGCAGAATGGCGCAGGAGAGAGATCAGCGGATGGCCATGAAGTCCATCTACATTATGAACGGCTTTTTGCTGACGGTGCATTCATGTTTGTTTGTGTTTTTCTTGATATTAAACGTTAACCTGATGACCTATGTGAATGTGGTCAGTGTCATATTTTATGCGGCTGGGTTCCTTATGCTGAAAGCGGGCAGGATTACTTCCTACATCCTGGCGGTGTATTTTGAGATCATGATCCACATGTTCCTTGCAGTGGTGAGCATGGGCTGGGACTGCGGCTTTCAGCTGTATTTCATATGCAGTATAGCCATTGTGTTCTATGCCGATTACTTTTCGGTGCGTCTGGGACATACTCACATCCAGGGGGCAGTCCTGAGCATTGGATGTGCGGCCACGTATTTTGCCACCTATGCCTTAACCCGTTCCCATCCGCCCTTCTATGCGATAGACGGGCGGATCATGACTGCGGGGCATGTGATCAATGCGCTGGTGGTTTTCGTATTCTGTACGCTGTTCTTCCGAATGCTTGCCCACAGTGCGCTTTACTATGAGGTGGAATTGGCACAGCAGGCGAATTACGATAAGTTGACAGGCCTTGCGAACAGACGTCATCTGCTGGAGTACCTGAAAAAGGAGCACGAGGGGAAGCTGCTGCTGGAACAGTGGGTTGCCATCATGGACATAGACGATTTCAAGAAAGTAAATGATGTATACGGACACAACTGCGGAGACTATGTGCTACAGACCATTGCGGGAATCATCTCCAGATATAGCGGGAGTTTCAGAACCTGCCGCTGGGGCGGTGAGGAATTTCTGGTGGAGGGTCCCTGTGTCCCGGACGGGAAGCCGGATTACCGGCTTCTGGAAAACATCCGGCGGGAGGTGGAGCAGCATCAGTTCCTGTATGAACAGCAGCATCTTCATCTGACGATTACGATCGGCGTGGCCAAATATGAGGATGGTATGTCGCTGGACGAGTGGATCGATACGGCTGACAAGAAACTTTATATTGGTAAGAAATCCGGAAAAAATAGAATGATTGCGTAAAAAACTCTTGTGCTTCCTCAATTCATGTGGTAGAATATCTTTCGTTGGCAAACAAGTGTCTGTGCGGTGAAAACATTTCCGGCTGTGCGGCTGCTCATCCAATGTCCCCTGCATTGCGGCAGACTGCATACAGTCAGGGCATTGGACTGTGACCGCACAGTCGGATACATTAACGGAATGGCACGGCAATGAATGCATATGCCGCTCATGCGGCGGAATAAGAGGAAATATGGAAGAAGCAGCAAAGTACTTTGTGGTGAGGCAGAAGGCCGTGCCGGAAGTATTGTTAAAGGTTGTCGAAGCGAAGAGGCTCTTGGAGACGGAAAAGGTAATGACCATTCAGGAAGCGGTTGATGCTGTCGGCATCAGCCGCAGTTCTTTTTATAAATATAAGGATGATATCTTTCAGTTCCATGACAACTCCCAGGGGACGACTATCACGCTGACTTTCCAGATGGATGATGAACCGGGGCTTTTGTCGGATGTGCTGAAAATCATTGCGGAATGCCGTGCCAATATTCTGACGATCCATCAGAGCATTCCCATCAATGGAGTCGCATCCTTAAGCCTGAGTATCCAGATCCTGCAGACGACGGGTGACATTTCCGGGATGATGCTGCAGCTGGAGAGTCAGAAGGGAGTCCATCATGTGAAGATACAGGGCGAAAAGGACTTCCAGCGGGACATAATGTAAGGAACGGGCCGCCGGGGCGGTAGATTGAGAGGAAAAAGACTATGGTAAAAGTTGCGGTTCTGGGATACGGCACTGTGGGAAGCGGTGTCGTGGAAGTGATCGAGAGCAATAATGAGCAGGTGAGCAGGAATGCGGGGGAGGAAATGCACGTAAAATATATCCTTGACCTGAGGGACTTCCCGGAAGACCCTTACGGGGACAGGGTGGTGCATGACGTGAACCTGATCCTGGAAGATCCGGAGGTCAGCGTTGTGTGCGAGGTCATGGGCGGCACAGGGCCGGCGTACCAGTTTACGAAGCAGGCCCTGGAAGCGGGAAAGAGCGTGTGTACCTCCAATAAGGAGCTGGTGGCGAAGCACGGCCCTGAGCTTCTCGCCATTGCCCGGACCCATAATTGCAGCTATCTGTTCGAGGCCAGCGTGGGAGGCGGCATCCCGATTATCCGGCCGATCAACAGCTCCCTGACGGCTGAGAAGATACTGTCGATCCTGGGCATTGTAAACGGAACCACCAATTATATACTGACGAAAATGGAAAACGAGGGCGTCGGCTTCGAGGAGGTATTGAAACAGGCCCAGGAGCTTGGGTACGCGGAGCGCAATCCCGAGGCGGACGTGGAGGGTCATGACGCCTGTAGGAAGCTTGCCATCCTCTCTTCCCTGATGACGGGAAAGAATGTGGATGCCGGGGCGATTTACACGGAGGGCATCACCGGGATCACCAACGCGGATTTTGCTTACGCGAAGGCTGCGGGGATGACGATCCGGCTGCTTGCCGCCGGTAAGCTGACGGAGGACGGCAGGGTGCTGGCCATGGTAGCGCCTTTTCTGCTGGATAATACCCATCCCCTGGCCATGGTGAAGGATGTGTTTAACGCCATCTTCGTCACCGGCAACATGCTGGGAGATTCCATGTACTATGGGCGCGGCGCTGGGAAGCTTCCCACTGCCAGCGCGGTGGTGTCCGACGTCATCGAGTGCGCCAGGAACCAGGGCAGGACGATCCCCTGCTTCTGGGACGGGGAGAGCGCAAAGCTGGCGGAGGTGTCCGAGACAGAGCAGAGGTACTTTGTGAGAGCCAGGGTTTCCGCCAGGGCAGAGGTGGAGGCGGCCTTTTCCGGCAGGGCTTTTGAGGCGCCGGACAGGGCGGAGGATTTCGGCTTCTTCACCGATGCCATGAAAGAGAAGGATTTCAACGAAAAGTATGACGCGCTGGGCGACAAGGTCCTGGGAAGGATCCGGCTGGCATAAATCAATAAATGATATGGAGAAAGAAAATGTCTAAGGTAGTAAAATTTGGCGGAAGTTCGCTGGCAAGCGCAGAGCAGTTTAAAAAAGTGGGGGATATCATCCGCGGGGATAAGAGCAGACAGTATGTTGTGCCCTCTGCGCCGGGCAGGCGTTTTTCGAATGATACCAAAGTGACGGATATGCTGTATGGCTGTTATGACCTTGCGGAGAACGGTAAGGATTTCAAGAAGGCGCTGGCAGCCATCGCCGAAAGATATCAGGAGATCATCGACGGGCTGAAACTGGACTTAAGCCTGCATGACGAATTTAGAACCATTGAGAAAAAGTTTAAGGAGAAGGCGGGAAAGGACTATGCCGCATCCAGGGGCGAGTACCTGAACGGCATTATTATGGCGGCTTACCTTGGGTATGAGTTCATGGATGCCGCTTCCGTGATCTTCTTTGGGGCGGATGGCGTTTTTGACGCGGACCAGACCGACAGGGTGCTTTCCGAGAAGCTTTGCCACTGTGCAAAGGCAGTGATCCCCGGCTTTTACGGCGCAATGCCTGACGGGACGGTGAAGACCTTTTCCAGGGGCGGTTCGGATATCACTGGTTCCATCGTGGCAAAGGCGGCAAAGGCGGATGTGTATGAAAACTGGACGGATGTGTCCGGCATCCTGGTGGCGGATCCCGGAATCATTGACAGCCCCAGGGGGATTGAGGTCATTACCTACAGGGAATTGAGGGAGCTTGCGTATATGGGATTTAATGTGCTGCATGAGGATGCCATTTTTCCCGTGCGCCAGAGAGGCATTCCCATCAACATCCGCAATACCAACGCTCCGGATGACAACGGCACGTGGATTGTGGGCAGCACCTGCCAGAAGTCCCAGTATGTCATCACCGGTATTGCGGGCAAGAAGGGCTTCTGCTCCATCAATATAGAGAAGGACATGATGAATGCGGAGATCGGCTTTGGCAGGAAGGTTCTGCAGGCCTTTGAGGAAAACGGCATTTCCTTTGAGCATGTTCCCTCCGGCATCGACACCATGACGGTGTACGTGCACCAGGATGAATTCATGCATAAGGAACAGAAGGTGGTGGCGGGGCTTCACCGGCTGGCGCAGCCCGATTCCATTGAGATCGAGTCCGATCTGGCGCTGATCGCCGTGGTGGGACGGGGCATGAAGTCCACCCGGGGTACTGCGGGCAGGATCTTCTCGGCGCTGGCACATGCAAACGTGAATGTAAAGATGATCGACCAGGGCTCCTCCGAGTTAAATATCATTATCGGTGTGGCCAACGAGGACTTTGAGACCGCAATCAAGGCGATCTACGATATTTTTGTGATCACCAGGATCTGATAGCGCCGTCCCTCCCAACTGTAAAGGAAAAATGTAACAGTTCAGCCCCGATAGTGCCAGGCGGCTTGGGTTTGTGGAGGAAGGGACGGCGCAGGGGAGACAGGGGTACTTTCTGCGACGGCTCGATAGGCGTTCCGATGAGCCTCATGCATGGCAATGCCCGCCTGAGGGGCGGGCATCACCAGAGTCTCCTCGCCACATCTCACTCACGCCGCAGAAAGTACCCCTGTCTCCCCTGCGCCTGTTTCCT
>CAOKWI010000023.1 GCA_948473115.1 uncultured Lachnospiraceae bacterium
GTTTTCGCAGTCCCTGACGTTTTCACTGTCTTTGCCGTTTTCGCAGTCCCTGACGCTTTCACGGCCTCTGCTGTTTCCACAGGCTTTGACGCCACACTTCCTTCCGTGCTTCCCCCCAAATTTCCTTCCGCAGCCTTCGCTGCCCTCTTGATACTACCTGCTCCTACGGACATTTTTGTCTACCTCCTTTGCGAGCTCCAGATACTCTCCGGCACTTCGCGCATTTTTCTTATGTACCATAACGGGCTTACTGTTATCCTGCGCCCATTCAATCTCACTGTCCACACGGATCACCGTGTCAAATACCGTCACCTCCGCAAATTGGTTCAGGACCTCCATGGTCTGTCTGCCGTAATTCTTTCTGGCATCCAGTTTTGTGATCACCACTCCCAGCAGTTCCAGACCAGGAGCAAGCTTTTTCACATTTTCCAGGAACTCGAACATGTTGGCCACGCCGAACAGCCCCCAGGGACTTGCCTCCACGGGCAGGATCACGTAGTCGGAGGCACAGAGAATGTTCATGACCCAGCCGCCCAGGGTAGGTGGCGCATCGATCAGAATATAGTCGTATTCCCCGCTGTCTCTGATTTTCTCCAGCCCTCTGGACAGGATCAGTTCTCTCTGCCACTTGGTGAACAGCTCATACTCTATGCCGCTCATCAGTGTGGAGGACGGGATCAGATCCACATTCCCATAGGACGTGTGTATCACATAATCTGACAGATCCTTCTCCCCGCGGATGGCGTGATACAGATTTTTCTCTCCCGCCGCAAACTCCAGCACCTGGTCCTCCGCAAAGAAGGAGAGGGACAGATTCAGCTGCATATCCCCGTCCACCAGCAATACTTTTTTCCCCAGCGTTGAGAGGGAATAACCCACATTGGCACAGGTAGTGGTCTTGCCGCTTCCGCCCTTATTATTCGCAAAGGCTATTGTCTTCGTCCGTCCTGCCATAGAGACACTCGATTCCTTTCTCCGCAAAGTAACTCATCCATTCTTCCGAGGGGCGTATATCCGTCACCACCATATCTATGGCGGACAATTTACAGATCTTTGAAAAGGCGATATTGTCAAACTTTGTGTGATCCACCGCCAGGATCCGCTGCTTTGCACAGTTTAGCATGGTCTGCTTCACCTGGGAAAACATTTCGTTGGCATCCGTGATGCCTTTCTCCATATCAACACCCTTACAGGACAGTATCACCTTATCCGCGTTGAAGGAGCTGACTCCCTCCATTGCCTTCGGTCCCACCAGCGCCAGGTAATTCTCCCGCAGCGTCCCTCCGGTGGAAATGATATCCCATCCGCTGACGTCGGACAGCTCCACCAGTACCTCTATGGAATTGGTGATCACCGTCAGGCGCTTGCGGCTTTTCAGTGCTTTCACAATGGAAACTGCCGTGGTGCTCGGGTCCACAATAATATGCTCCCCCTCCTGCACCAGGCCGCTGACCAGTTCGGCAATCACCTGCTTTCCTCCCATATTCCGTTTCTTACGGACATTAAAGGGCATGTCTATGCCGGAGATCTCATTCAGGATGGCGCCGCCGTAACTCTTGGTGGCAAGCCCGTCCTTGTCAAGCTTATCCAGATCCCTGCGGATCGTTTCCTCCGAGACATCAAAGAGGGCGCTTAACTCACTGACGATTACCTTTTTCTCATCCTGCAATTTTTCCAAGATCAAATTTCTGCGCTCGGCCGCCAGCACTGTAAGCACCTCCTGTCAATGGGTCTTTTAAAGAAGTAATTACGAATGACTTTATAAAAAAGAGGTGTAAAGCGCTGCTCATCCAACGAAAACCTTACACCCCGCCTGATATTGATAGTCATGATTACTCATTGATATAGTCAATTTCTGTCAAATTCACACCAGCCACTGCCAACAATGCCTTTAAGGACTTATAATCTTCCTTTAAATCAGCATATGTTTTCACTGCATTTTCTTCTTTTGCCAGTTTCATGCGTCTTTGCACTTTTACGAAATCATCAATAGCTTTTTGTGTAATTTCAAGACCGTTTGGCATATAACCACCTGCTTTCCAATCGTGCCAGCCGCGTTTTTCCAGTACCTTTATTATAGCAATCTATGCCCAGGGTGTAAAGCACTTTTATAAGATAAACAGATATTCGCCCACCCGGAAACGGCGACTCTCCGGCTCGTCCACGGTCAAAGAGTAACCATACCTGCAAGGAGCCTCCGTTGCCCTTTCCATCGGAGCGATGGCGCCATCCTCACTGACCTTTCCATCAATGGCCTTGATCTTACAGGTAAACACCGCCTCACCGGGTGCATGGCCGAAAGACACCTCGTCCCCGATACCGGCGCTGCCGTTCACCACTGTGCCAACCACGACTGTCCCCACACCCTCTATACTGAAAATATCCTTAATACAAAACAAAAATCCCTTACAATGTCTTGGCATTCCTCCCACCGGTTCATCCAATGGTACGGAACCTATGGGAACAAGCCGGTCTCCGGCACGAAAATCCGTTTTGTGCCGTCCCGGAACCATCAGGGCATAATACCCGCTGGTAGAGGAACCATCCGCCCGCGCCTCCTTGGAATGGTGACGTTCCTTGGTCTGGTGATCCACATATCCAATACCCTCAATGGCACAGAGAAAACTCTCCCCCGCCCCGGACACGCAGACCGCCCTGTCTCCCTGACGGATGACACCTTCCGTAATCTGGCCCACAACCAGTACTCCCATGCCATGTTCCAAAGGAATCACCCCTTCAACCTGGAAGTTGAAGTTCTTCTGCTCCTCCTTCTTCCGTTTCCCAAAAGGAAGCGATTTCATATGACGGTTCTCCTTTCCAAAAAACGATGGACTCGAACAGGCATTCTCCTCGTCCAAACCAAAACCCGTTCCTACAGGATGGACTTAATGATCTGGTCATCCGGATGTGCAATGACGGTGGAGTCCAGATACATTCCGCTCTCCGCCACGGCCGCCTTCGCCCTGGCGATGGCAGCGTCCACCGCGGAGACCTCGCCGCACAGGTACACATAGGACTTGCCGCACATGCCCTTTGCCACACGCAGCTCGATCAGTTCCACCTCGGAGGTCTTTGCCGCCACATCAGCAGCCACGATAATGGATGCCGCGTCAAAGGTTTCCAGCACTCCCAGGGAACTCACTTTCTCGATATGGGTGGTCCCGTAGATGGCGGGGAAGATCCCCTCGTCCGGATTTCCCAGGACAAAGCTGTCGATCAGCTGCTCCCCGTACTGTGTCTTGGCCGTCTCCACCGCCGCGCTGACGGCGCTGAGATCGCCGGTGATCAGCGCTATGTATTTTCCAGGACAGACAACCTGTGCCTCCACCAGTTCCACCGCCGCAGTCTTTACCATGGCATCCGCCGCAGTGACACCTGTGGAAACTGTCTTAAACTCAATCATTCCTAACGCTCTGCTCATGGCCTGCCTACCTCTCTGTAATCACAATATATTGATTCGTCACTTCCCTGACGATTCCATCCATGGAAGCATGGACTGCCACACTTAACCCGTTGCCCGGTCCGGCAATCATATCCCCCGTCTTCACCTTCGCCCCCTCTTTCACCACGGGAACCGCGGGGGCGCCGATGTGCTGGCTCGTGAGGATCTTCACCTTATGGATGATATCCTGCCCCTTCCAGTAACCGTCCTCCTGCAGGGGAGCCTCCACATCATACCGGGAAAGTCCCAGTCTGGCCGCCAGCCTCTCCTCCGGCACCTTGCGGTACTGCCTGCTCTCCTGCACGGGCGCAGGCTTTACATCCGCGGGCGGCTTCACGCCTGCCTTTCTCAGCCCCAGCTTATAATCCGCGATCAGGCTCCTGGGGGACAGCCCCTGGGGACAGGAGAAGTTCTCGCACAGTCCGCAGGAACTGCAGAACATGGTATTCAGGAATACGTTTGTGTCCTGGAAGTCCTGGTTCGCCGCGCTCCGCATGAATTTATGCGGCTCGATGGGATGCCCCAGCGCATGCCTGGGACACAGGCTGGTACAGGTCTCGCACTGGCAGCAGGAGGAGGCCGCGCGCTTTAAATCGATGGCCGCATTCCGGTTCTTCCTCTGTATCAGCGAGTGGGATTTGTCCAGCACAATCACCGCGTTGGTGGTCTTGGTCACCACCGCCGTCTCCTCCGCCAGGTTTCCCATCATGGGACCGCCCACCAGGTATGCAGGATCCTTAACGGTTACCTCCCCCGCGTATGCCACCACGTCCTTCAGCGACGTTCCCAGCGGAACCCTGACCGTGATGGGATGTTCCACCTCCCCCACCACGGTCACCAGTTTGTCGATCACAGGGATGTCCCTCTCTACCGCGCGGTATACATTGTAGACCGTCTCCACGTTGAAGACCGCCACGCCCTCCTCAATGGGAAGCCCTCCGGGGCGGATCACCCTTCCCGTGGCCTCGTAGATCAGCACCACCTCGTCCCCCATGGGGTATGCACCGTCCAGAAGCTGGACACGCATGTTGGGGTATGCGTCTATGTATCTGTCTATGGCTTTCAAAGTCGCCTTATATTCTCTTTTAATGCCGATAACAGCCTCTTTCGCGCCCACGGTCCGGGCGATCATGTCAAAGGCTTTCAAAATCTCTCCGGCGCACTGTCCCAGCAGCTGCCTGTGAAGCTTGAGCAGAGGTTCGCACTCCGCACAGTTCATCAGTATCACCTCGGCGCGCTCATCCAGCTTCGCGTAGGTTGGAAAGCCAGCGCCGCCGGCACCCACCGCGCCCACATTCTGTAAGATCTGCTTTAACTCCTGAATTTCCATCATAATCATCCATTCTGAAACATCGTATCGGCTCAGACAGCCCCATCCTCAAAGTCAAAGCTGCGTTCCTATGCAATCATGTCATATTTCTCCCTGTCTGAGATCCCTGTTTCCAGCTTTCTGTCTGAAATTTTTATTTTCGGCTTTCTGTCCAAAATCTTTGTTTCCGACTTTCATATTACAGATCATTTCTCGTCCACAATTCCGACGATTGCAGCGTCCACAGGCACATTCTCCATGCCCACCCTGGCGCCGCTGCCTGTCACCACCAGAACCGTTTCCCCGATCCCGGCACCGATATTGTCGATGGCCACAAATTTGGAGACACCTGATGCCATCTCCTCCAATGGTTCAATGATCATGAACTTATTACCGATCAGATTTTCACATTTGCGGGTAGAAACAATGCTTCCAACCACCTTACCTATCACCATGGCGTCCATCTCCTGTTGTGCGGACGGACAACTGACTGTCCGCCCGCCAGATATTCTTGCATTCCGTCAAAAACCTGTTCCGTTGATACCTTTACAGTTCCCTGATGATCGTGACCTTGTCGCCGGTCTTGATCTTGCTGGCATTCGCCTCATCGGTGTCAATGTGCATCTCCAGGGTAAAGCTGTCATCCACACGGATCTTTACCTGGTTGAACACAGTGCCTCTCTCATTGTCTGCCTTTACCGACACGATGTCACCGTCGTGAACCCCTGCCGCCAGCGCGTCCGCAGGCGCCATGTGGATATGGCGCATGGCGATGATGCAGCCCTCCTTCATGTAGATCGCGCCCTTGGGACCCACTACCGCGATAGGGGCGCTGGCAGCCACATTTCCGGACTCCCGGACGGGCGCCGCGATGCCCAGCTTCATGGCGTCCGTAGCGGAGATCTCCACCTGGGATGCCTTTCTCACAGGCCCCAGGACTCTCACATTTTCAATTGCCCGAAGCTTGATGCCAACAATGGTGACAGTCTCATTGCTTGCAAACTGTCCTCCCATAAGGTCCTTCTTCTTCGTCAAATGATAGCCCTCACCAAACAGGGTTTCCACATCCTGTTGGGTCAGGTGGATATGTCTTGCGGACACACCCACCGGAACCTGATAGCCATTGGTCCTGTGATCCATTTTATTGATGGTTTCAAGAACCGCTTTCGTGATTGCTTCAACTGTCTGTTGTTCCATGTTTACACCCCCGCGTACCGCCGGCATGCCTGCGGTACTGCTCTAATAATAGAATTCACACCTATTTGATTTTGGGAAGGATCATCTCCACATCCGTATGAGGGCGAGGGATTACATGGGTAGCTACCAGTTCACCCAGCTTGGATGCGCTTGCGGAACCAGCCTCCACGGAAGACTTCACAGCGCCTACATCACCGCGTACCATCACGGTCACCAGGCCGGATCCGATCTTCTCCGTACCTACCAGGGTAACGTTTGCCGCCTTACACATTGCATCCGCTGCCTCAATTGCTGCCACCAGACCTCTTGTTTCCACCATTCCTAATGCTTCCTGTGCCATTTCATTTCCTCCTGTTTTAAAATTGATGTGCTGCTTACTTTCATCAGCGCTCTCTTAGACTTCCTGGATCGTCTGCGCATCCAGTGTGCTCACTTCCTGTTTATCCCTGAACCGGCTGGCGCTCAATTTCACAAGACGCCATATCTCCTCGTGGGGATTTGCGATCACACCGCTTGCCACAGGCTTCTTGATCGCGTTCTTTGAGGCGTTTTCCACCGCCTCCGTGACAGACGCCACATCACCCATAACCACAATGGTGACAAGCCGTCCGCCCAGTTTTCTCTCCCAGGTGACCAGTTCCACGCCGGATGCCTTGCACATGATATCCAGTGCATCCACTGCGGCAACCACACCTGAGATCTCGATAAAACCTAATGATGTATTGCTCATTGACTGGCTCCTTCTTCTGCTTCCCGTCATGCCGCCTCCGGCGGCACAAACATTCCATAAGAAGAATGCCCGATCTTGGCATTCTTCTGTGTGAGAAAGGCGCTGCTTTTGCGTCGTAGAAAATCTTCGCGAAGCGGCCTTTGCCGCAAGCGATTAGATTTTCTTCTCACACTTCCCGTCATGCCGCCTCCGGCGGCACAAACATTCCATAAGAAGAATGCCCGATCTTGGCATTCTTCTGTGTGAGAAAGGCGCTGCTTTTGCGTCGTAGAAAATCTTCGCGAAGCGGCCTTTGCCGCAAGCGATTAGATTTTCTTCTCACACTTAGATCTTGGGAAGAATCTTCTCCACATCCGTGTGAGGACGGGGAATCACGTGTGCCGCTACCAGTTCACCCAGTCTGCTTGCGGCTGCGGAACCGCTCTCCACAGACGCCTTCACAGCGCCTACGTCGCCGCGCACCATAACCGTTACCAGACCGGATCCGATCTTCTCCGTACCCACCAGGGTAACCTCCGCTGACTTGGTCATGGCATCAGCGGCCTCAATCGCTGCTGTCAGACCTCTTGTTTCCACCATTCCTAATGCTTCCTGTGCCATAAAGTTCTCCTTTCTTATTCCGTCGCTGCATATATCCAGTTTCCGTCAGGGCTTCATTCCCTTCGGGCTTCCTGTTTCCACCAAGGCTTCATTCCCCTCGGACCTTCTGTTTCCGTCCGCTTATCAGTTTCTGTCAAATGCGTTCAGCTTCAACATCTTTTCCGTATCTTCCGTAGGTCTCGCGATAATATGTCTCTGCACGATTCCTGTCAGGGATTTGGCCATCGCCTCCCCTGCCGCCATAGCGGCTTCCACATCCGCCACAGACCCCCGGAATTTGACCGTTACCAACAAAGGCACCGGCAACGCGTCTGCGTTTGCTGGTTTATTTTTATCGAAGGTCTCAAGTCTGACATTTGCCGCTTTACACCCCGCGTCCGCCGCGAGAAACGCACAGGCCAGCCCATATACCTCCAAAAGTCCTACCGCCTCTTCCATAGCTGCCTCATTTCTGTATCATCACTATTTGTTGATGATAGCGATCTTCAATCCTGTCATGGCAAGATTGGTCTTCAAAGCTTCATTGATCTCCTCCAAAGGATATGTGTGAGTGATCAGCTTATCGATGGGAAGCCCTATCTTCTTCGCGCTCTTCAGGAAATCAAAGGTTGTCGCGTAGTCTCTCAGCGTGTACACCCAGGACCCCACCGTTGTGATCTCCTTGGAGCAGATGTCAAAGTGAGGATTGATGGTCGCGTCTCCGCCGTTGATAAAGAATCCCAGTTCACAAAGTCCGCCGCCGTTGCGGATGAACTTATAGATATTGGAATGTCCTGCGGGGGAGCCGGTACACTGGAATGCGAAATCTGCCAGATGTCCGTCAAATTTCTCCTCCACAGCTCCTGCAAGCGCCTCGATCCCCTTGTGATCCTTAAAGTTCACATAGTCGGAAGCGCCCAACTCTTTCGCAAATTCCAGACGCTTATTCTCACCGTCCACCGCAATGATATTGTTAATGCCCATTGTGCGCAGAATCGCGATACAGATCAGGCCGATAGGGCCGCAGCCCTGTACCACAACCCTGGAGTTGAAGCGCAGGATGCCGGTGCTCTTGGCACGCTCCACAGCGTGAACCAGTACCGCACAGGGCTCGATCAACACTCTGGAATACAGATCCAGGTCGCTCACATTAAACACGGTGGAACCGCCCCTGATCAAAATATAATCGGAAAACCAGCCGTTCAGGTGAATATCGTCGTCAGGAAGCAGCCCGTATACATCCGCGCCTCCCACATTCTGCTTATTCAGGTCATACATGGTGATATCCGGGTTGTCCTTGAAGATCATACAGGTAACCACCTTGTCACCCAGCTTCAGATCCTTGCCGGCACTGTCCTTCTTCACGTTCCTGCCCATCTTCACGATCTCGCCGGTGCCCTCGTGACCCAGAGCCACAGGGATCAGGCCAAAGGGATCTCTCTTGAACTCATGGGCATCCGTACCGCAGACGCCGCATCCCTCAACCTTCACCAGAATGTCGTCATCCCCCACCTCAGGCATGGGAAACTCTTTTACATCAAAGTGCTCCAGGCTTGTGAGCATTGCCACATGCGCGGTCTTGGGAATCGCTCCGTCAGATACGCTGCCGCCCGCTGCGGGCGCTGCCGCGCCGGAACCTGCCATGTTGGCAAGCACCTGCTTTACAATCGCTTCTATTTGCGCTGTATCAGCCATTTCTTTACTCCTTTCCGCTTTCATCTATTTTACAAAAATATTTTCTCCGGATCCCGTTTTCCGAGAAGTTCTGTTTGAAATTTCTCCATCCCGGAATTTTCTTCCTTGGAGTTTTCCTCTTCGAAAGAATCGCCCCGCGATTCTTTCCGGTGAAATATAGAAATTCTTAGGTGGCGTCCTCTGACGCCTTAGAATTTCTTTTCACCGTGTTAGCGTATGCATAAGCTGTCCGCCATCACGCATCGCCTGCTCTTGGTGAAGGACTTCGCGCTGGTCAGTCCCTCGCCGGTACGGCTGGCAATGGTAAAAGTACAGTAACCTTCTCCCCCAAAGCCAAGCGCCGCGTAGGAGGGAGCGTTCTTTACCAGGATCGCCGTGTCGATGGCTCTCGCGTATTTTGTGATATTGTCAATGTTCTTGGAATGAATGTGCGCGGAATGACGGTTTCCATGCTCCAGCCATACGGCCTTCTCAATAGCGTCATCGATGTCCTTCGCGCGGACCATGCCCAGGATGGGCATCATCAGTTCCTCCGCGATCAGGGGGTGCTCCTTCTCTCCCTCGAACACGATACAGCGGATATTGTCGGGAACGGTGACACCGATCATGCCCAGCAGCGTCTTCGCATCACGTCCCACGCACTTTCGGTTCAGTCCCTTGGGTGTCAGCACGACGGAGGTCAGCTTATCCTGCTCCTCCTTGGAGATCAGGTAGCAGCCCTGCTCGGAAATCATATAATGCATCAGTTCATCCGCGATGGAGTCCACCGCCACGATCTCCTTCTCCGCGATGCAGGGGAGATTGTTGTCAAAGGTACAGCCATTCACGATATCTTCCGCCGCCTTGCGCACATCCGCCGTCTCGTCCACCACCGCAGGGGGATTGCCCGCGCCTGCGCCAATGCCCCTCTTTCCGGAGGAAAGAACCGCGGTAACCACACCGGGACCGCCTGTAGCCGCAAGCAGAGGGATGTCCTTATGCTTCATCATGATATTGCTGGTCTCCAGCGTAGGCTTTGTGACAGTACAAGCCACATTGTCCGGCCCGCCCGCCTCCAGGGAAGCCTCATTGATCATGTTCAGTGCAAAAATGGATGTCCTGATCGCCTGGGGATGGGGATTGAACACTACCGTATTTCCCGCTGCGATCATGCCGATGGAATTGCAGATGACCGTCTCGCTGGGATTGGTGCAGGGAGTGATCGCACCGATGACGCCAAAAGGTCCCATCTCGATCAGGGTCAGTCCCCTGTCACCGGACCACGCCGTTGTCTTCAGGTCCTCCGTACCCGGTGTCTTATCCGCCACCAGGTGATGCTTTAAAATTTTATGCCCCACATTGCCCATTCCTGTCTCGTTTACGCCCATTCTGGCCAATGTCTCCGCATTCTCATGGGTTTTTCTGCGGATGTTGCTGATAATCTGTTCCCTCTGGTCCAGAGACATTCTGCGTACCACCGCCTGAGCCTCCTTCGCCGCCGCAATGGCCTCGTTCATATCGGTGAACACGCCATGGCTCTTTGTCACAGGCTCGGCGATCTGAAGCTGTGCCACAACTTCCTGTACAATGTCCTGTACCATGCCTTCGTTTACAAGCACGCTATTACCTCCTTCAAAACGGAACGTCCATAGGCCGCCAGATCTGTATCCTGCTTCGCAGAACCGCCGCTGACTCCCAGCGCACCGATGATCACATCATTATGCTTTAAGACTTCGCCGCCGCCGAAAATGGTGATCTTACCATCATTGGTGAACTGGATGCCATAGAGGGGCTCCCCCGGCTGGCTCAGTTTTCCCAACTCTGCGGTGGACATCTGAAAAGCAATGGATGTGTAAGTCTTGTTTAATGCCACGTCAAAACTTCCTATGTAAGCGCCGTCCATACAATGGATGGCAACGGGTCTTCCCGCCGCGTCCGAGACGGCCGTCACCACCCTCATATCCCACTCCGCGGCCTTTGCCTCGATCCGCTCGATCAGCTTTACGGCAAGCCCTAAGGGCATGGTGGGAATCACGTACCCGCCGTTTGCCGCCACAGGTTCCGCAGGCAGCCCCTGCCCTGCCGCTGTCCCGTCCTGGCTGTCCGTTGTGCGGCTTAAGACCTGACGGACAATGGTTTCGATTTCTGTATTTGTCATAATCGGTCTCTCTTCATTATGACAGGAATGCCTGTCCGATTATTTGCCAAGCTGCTCCAGTACCTTTTTGGTGATCTCCGCCACCAGTTCAGGGGATGCCGATGCCGCTTTTTTATGCTCGCCACAATTTCCGCCGCAGTTATGGCAGCTGGGAGTGCCTTCCTTTAAGGCAGGACAGAGATTTGCAGGATGACGTCCCTTCATGCCGAACTGTCTCCTGATCTCATACAGATCCTCCACCTGCTGGGGAGTGAACTCCTTGGGACCGCCAAGCATCTTGGACTGATACAGCAGCTGTGCGTAGAACTCAACGGATTCCATCTTCAGATATGCGCTCAACAGGGAATCAGAATAGGTCAAAGCGCCATGATTCTCCAGCAGGACTGCGTCAAAGTACTGTACATACTCGGATACCGCATCAGGGATTTCCATGGTGGAAGGTCTGCCGTATTTCGCAATGGGCACACAGCCAAGGGCGATCACCGCCTCAGGCATAATGGGCTGGGTCAGGGGAATGCCCGCGATAGCGAAAGTGGTCGCATACATGGGATGGGCATGTACCACGCTGTTTACGTCAGGTCTCTCCTGATACACCCTCATGTGCATCTTGATCTCGGATGAGGGCTTGAAACTGCCGTTGGCCTGAATCACATTGCCCTGTGCATCCACCTTACAGATGTACTCAGGGGTCATAAAGCCCTTGGATACGCCGGTAGGAGTGCAAAGGAACTCGTTATCGCTGAGCTTGACAGAGATGTTGCCGTCATTTGCGGCAACCATGTTCCTGTTGTAGATCCTCTTGCCGATGTCACAAATCTCTTTTTTGATTTCATACTCGTTTTGCATTTTGATTCCTCCTGTTTTTGTTGATTCTTGTTTTATTATAAGTCTATATACCACACAAGTCAACATGCATAATGTTGGAATTGTGTCGTTTTCGCATTGGAAAACTTGAAGTTATTTCAGAGTTCCCCTGCTGGAATCCTCTGGTTTTTATATTCTTCAATAAGCTTATCAAGCCATTCATCCCTATAATTCAATACAAGGCTGTCATAGATCAATCCAAAATCATCAGAAACATATCCTGATAATTCGCCCCCGACATTCCGTTCCACTGTCAGAAAAACTGTTTCTCTTACCTTACTTTGCTCTTTTTCTATTTCCTCATTATAATTTTGATCATTTTTCAAAGCAGCGATTTCCTTTTCAACCCGACACCATTCCGTATCAAAAGGGGCGCTGTCTCTGCTGTCAAGCAATTCATTGATACAATCTTCATCGAGCATACTGTAATCCATACTTCCAAGACACTTTGTAAGTTCATTAATTAATTCCATATTACCCTCACCATAATCTGTTCCGGCAGATCACATCCCGTATCCCAGTTTTTCAATCACACAGCTGTGGGGCTTGTTCCTGTTATCCTTATCATAGTTCACCCCCACCAGCAGGATCTCACCGGAATATCCCTCCAGCGCCCTGGTATACTGCCTGTCTTTGATCTGCTGTATGGCGGTGTCTGCGGATTTGTCATATTTCAATTCTACCACAAGCGCAGGCTTTTTGCCAAAGGATAATGGCAAAAACACCACATCCGCAAATCCTTTCCCTGCGGGCAGTTCCCGGATGATCCTGTAATCCTTCCTGGCGCTGTAGTATGCAAGGCTGATCGAACAGGCAAGCGAGTTCTCATCGTTGTAAGTCAAAATCGATGCCACCTCCATGTGCGCCCTGTCAAGCCCCTCCGCGACCCTTTCCGCCTCACACCGCAATGTGTCCTCCAGGAGCTGCTCCGATGCCCTGAGCACACGCATGACCTCCGGCCACCCGCCCACGCCCATGGCGTTCTCGAACTCCCTGACGATCTCCCGGTTGGGGATGAACGCCTCCTCCCTCTCCTGGTCGTAGGCCAGGTATCCCAGGTGGATCAGCAGGGTCAGCACGTCATCCCTTGATGCCAGGTTGCGCATGTCGTTCCGGAAGCTGAGCGTGTTCACCCTGACGGGGGTTCCTCCCAGCATCTGCACGATGCTCTGGCGCAGCCCGTCATAGTCCATGTCCATGTACACCTTCAGGGCGTCATAAGTCTCCGTGGTCGTCCAGTAGTTAAAAAACCTGTGGCGAAGCATGGCCTCCACCACGGACTTGGGGTTATATATATGCCGGAACTCCACGAAGCGGTAGCCGTCATACCAGTTTCCCGCCTCCGCAAAATCCATACCATACCGTTCGCACAGTTCCTGTACCTCCGTTTCCGTGAACCCGGTATACTCCTCAAGGAATCCCTGGTCCGTCATGGAATATTCCCAGAACATGTTCAGGGCGGAGTGCTGCCCGTATTTCTTCACCGGGAGGATCCCCGTCATGTAGGCCAGAGCCACATAGGGCTGGTCCTTCAACAGGTTCCGCAGGAAGTCAAGGTACTGCTTCTGGAGTTCCTCCGACTCCTGCCTCTCACGCATCACGCAGTCCCACTCATCGATCAGGAAGATGAATTTCTTCCCTGTCTCCGCGTAAATCTGCTCCAGCACAACGGCCAGGATCGTTTCCTGCTCCGAAAACAGATCTCCATATGTTTTACGGATATCCCTGATCACCGACTGCTCAAGATAACCTGTCACATCCTGATCTTTAGCGCGGATCAAAAACTGCTGCATATTCAGTAAAATCACATCATACTGGTTCAGGTATTCTTCATAGGACGGATCATTCTCTATCCTCCGTCCTGCAAATAACTCCCTGGAATCACGGCCGCTTCCATAATAGGCAGCAAGCATCCTGAGCGCCATTGACTTGCCAAAGCGCCGGGGTCTGCTGACACAGAGATATTTTTGCTCCGTATTCAAATATCGATTAGTCCATGCAATCAACCCCGTCTTATCCACATAAATTTCCGAGTGAATTGCTTCTGCAAAGCTATCATTCCCCGGATTCAGATAAACTCCCATCAGGATACCTCCCAAACAATAAGCGCCTGTACTGTCCGTTATTCCTATTACCGGGGTTCTTTCTGCCCCCGTGCTGCCGGACAGCTTTCCCGATTTACCTCCAGAATCGTAACCGCCATTAAAAATACCTCCTTGTCTGAAAAATCCTGGTATAACATTCGGCAAATTGCGAAACGCTGTACTAATCCCCGTACAGTTCGCTCCTCAATTCCCCGCAGATCTGCGCCATTTCCAACATATCCTCCTCCGCACACATCTCACTAAGATCATAGGCAAGAGGCTCGGACACGAAATCAGCAAGCGCCTTATTCATCATTTCGTGTTCCTGCGGGGTGGCCGTAATGCGGACATCAGATACAGGCGTATCCAAATCTTCTCCCGATAATTCACACAGATTCACGCTTCCGTTTACCTTACACTCCAAAAGCAATGCCGCAAGGTCGGTGATCAGGTCTATGGCATAATAGAACTCCGCTTCCGGTCCGTCATAGTCTGAATCCACATTTGCCAGGACAACAGTCAGAGGAGCCTCACGCTGACGGAAATCGCCGTCCAGCTGATCCAGCCCGGTGTCGGAAAATATTTCCCCCAGGGAAATTTCCTCCTTTTGCCTGTCCGCCAGATACTCCACCAGTGTCATACTGTCATCCGTATCGCCTATGTAATTATTCCAATACTTATCCGCTATATACATTTTCATTTCTTCCTCAATTCACCTCGGGGAGGTATCTTTCCAGTCAACCCGGAAGAATTCCCTGAATCCCTCATATATGGTAATGAAGGAATCCTCTTCTATCTCATATACCCGATAATAGACATCCTCATCGTCAGTCACGCCAGTACCCCTGTATATACTCTCCACAAATAAAATATTCTTCCCATCCGGTGACAGGACGATCTGGGTGACATAGCGCGTATCCATCCTGTCGCTTAAGATTTTATACTCGAAACTGTCTCTGTCGAAATCCATGTGTTCCTGAAAATCACTATAACAGTCCGACACCCGAATTCCCCAGAAGCATCTCTTAAAATCCTGATCCGCCCAATTATCCCTGAATACTATACCTGTCCAGCCATCCACCTGGCGGTAATCGTCCGACAGGTCAAAGCTGTGGCCTTTTGACACAAACAGGAAAACAATCAGGCACAGCCCTATAAAACCAAATATCAGAAATGCCAGGAATCCTGCTATTTTCTTTATTATTATGCGCAATCCATCTGTTCCTCATATCAACGTCCAGCCTGTAATCCCCATGCAGCACCGGAAACACTCAACACCCCGGTGCAAGACCGGCACATACAACAGAATGAATTCTGTTGTCAAGAACAGTCGATGCAAGTCCAGAAGAATCGCGTTACTGTTCACAGCTTCGCTGCTCACAGCAACATAATGCACACAAAATGAGCAAAAGACGCTCATTTTGGCGCCCGCAGTCTCGGGTTTTTATGCCCAAAACGCATAAAAACGCCTTCGCGAAACCGGCTGTGAATAGTAACAGAATCGCTTCAGCGATTCTTCCGTGTGCAAAGATTCCGCAAAGCGGAATTGTAGATTTTCTAAGCGGTTGCTTTTTAACCGCTTAGAAAATCTTTGCACACTTAGCCCCCGATCTGGCATCTCAGCTTCGAGCTGGTCTCCACCACCTTTTTCAGCATATGCATATGCTCCGGCTCCGGCGGAAGAATGTCCGGCAGCTCATATTTCCTGCCCAGCCCCTCATACTTATCCTGCCCCAGCCTGTGATAGGGAAGCAGGTAAATGTCATCCACCCCGGGCAGCTTATCCGCAAACACCGCGATGTCCCGTATCTCCTCGGGACTGTCGTTAAAGGTGGGGATCACAGGCACACGGATGCTGAGCCTTGTTCCCCGATAAGAGGCGATCTTCCTGGCATTCCCCAGCATCAGTTCATTGCCTTTTCCGGTAAATGCCTTGTGCTTCGCGCTGTTCATATGCTTGATATCCATCAGGTAATGATCCAGATAAGGAAGGATCTGTTCGATCACCTCCCATTTGGCGCAGGCCATGCTCTCCATGGCCGTATTGATGCCCACCGCCTTTGCTGCATGGAGCAGATCCCTTGCAAATTCCGGCTGGCAGAGACTTTCGCCGCCGGACAGGGTCAGCCCGCCGCCGGAACGGTTATAATAGGGTCTGTCCTTCTCCACCGTCTCCATGACCTCCGCCACAGTGACGTCCTGCCCTATGACCTTGGCCTTGCCCCGAACAATCATCTCCTGAATGCCATACTCCTGGGACTCCGGATTACAGCACCATTTGCACCGAAGGACACACCCTTTCAGGAAACAGATCGTCCGGATCCCTGTGCCGTCATGGATGGAATAACGCTGTATGTCAAAAATACGTCCCTTTGTCTGTAAATAATCCATTGTCCTTTATTCCTCCGGCAAATAGCCTCCCATTTCCGCTTTCCCGGTCCAAAACCTTTCGTCTCCGCTTCTCCGGTTTACAGCCCTGACGGAAAGAGCGCTGCCTTTGCGTTCTTCAAACTGCTTTCACAGCTTGGGAGACTTAAAATCCCTGCTCCGTCCGCCTTATAATATCATCCTGCAGCGACTTGGAAAGGGTAGTGAACAGCGCGCTGTACCCCGCCACCCTGACTACCAGGTGTGCATATTTCTCGGGATGCTTCTGGGCATCCAGCAGCGTCTCCCTGTCCACCACGTTAAACTGCATGTGGCTTCCCTTCTGGTCAAAATAGGAGCGGATCAGCGCCACGAAATTCTCCAGCCCCTTCTCCCCGGAAAGCGCCGTGGGGTGGAACTTCTGGTTAAACAGGGTACCGTTGGATGCAATGCCGTGATCCAGCTTGGACACGGAGTTTGCCGCCGCGGTGGGGCCATGCACATCCTTGCCTGCGGAGGGGGACACACCGTCCGCCACAGGCGTGTGTGCCAGCCTGCCGTCAGGGGTGGCCCCTGTCTGGGCGCCCAGGGGCACATTGGCGGATACGGGGTACAGTCCGGCCTGGAACTGTCCTCCCCTGGGATTTCTATAATGCAGCAAAGGCCTGGTGTAGGTATATGCCACATCCCTTGCAAACATGTCCACTTCCTCGATATCGTTTCCGAACTTGGGCACCTCATCGATCATTGCCCGAAGCGCCTCATATTTTTTCTTTTCCTCCGCGGGTAGTTCCTCGCTCATGACAGTGGCAATCATGGCGGCGATCTGATCCTCGCCTACTTCCATACCCTTTGCATCCATTTCCTTCACGATCTGGGTCACGATCTCCGCCGCCGTGATCTCGTCAAAGCCCTGTCCGTAATTCATGGCAAGGGCACGCTTATACTCAGCAAGGGTCACCTTCTTCTCCTCAAACACCAGCTTCTTGACAGCATAGAGGGAATCTGCCATATTGGCGATGCCGAAGCCCTGGGGGCCGGTAAAGTTATAGACTGCTCCGCCCTCCTGCACCGTCTTGCCCCTCTTGATGCAGTCGTCCACCATACAGGAGAGGAAAGGCAGCGGGCAGCGTGTGGCATGGGCCACATCGATGGCGTTGTCCGCATTCACCAGCAGGGAAATATTGTAGTTCATCTGCTTCTTATAAGCGTCGTAAAACTCCTCAAAGGTGGTCATGTCCTCCACCCTGCCGGTCTCGATACTGATCCTTTCTCCCTTGTCATAACCGTTGGAGAACACCAGCTCCAAGGGACGGCACATGTTATAGAAAGCCGCGTCATGCCAGCCTTCCGTCTTACCCGCCTTCTGGGGCTCCACACAGCCGATGATATTGTACTCCCTGGCATCCTCCATGGTCAGCCCCATGTTCAGCAGGGAGGGGATGATTACCTCGTCATTGTAATAAGCGGGAAGTCCGATCCCCGTCCTGGTCAGATCCGCCGCCTTCAGCATCAGTGCATGGGGCGTCTTGTTCCACACACGGATGGACAGCGAAGGCTGAGGCAGAAATACATGCTTGGACGCAGTAATGCACATAAAGGACAGATCGTTAGTCACATCATTCCCGTCCCTGTCCTGGCCGCCCACGATCAGGTTCTGGAACAGGCTGTAGCCCGCAAAGCCCTCCGCACTGGCAGCGTCGCGGCACTTATTCAGATCGTTCAGTTTCACCCAGATGCAGTCCAGAAGTTCCTGGGCAAATTCCCTGGTCAGCCTGCCGCTGTCCAGGTCTTTCTTATAATAAGGGTACATATACTGGTCAAAGCGTCCGGGGGAAATGGAATGCCCGCTGGACTCGATCTGCAAAAGCTGCTGTACGAACCAGAAACTCTGGCATGCCTCATAAAAGCTTGTCGCCCCCTTTGCAGGCACCCGGCGGCAGTTGGACGCAATCTGTAACAGTTCCTGCTTCCTGCCCCCGTCAGAGCAGGCAGCGGCTTCCTTCTCCGCCAGTTCCGCATAGCGCAGGGCATAACGGACCACCGCCCGGCAGCTGATGAGCACGGCCTGTAAAAACTGGCTTCTGGTGCAGTAGTCCTGGTCGCCGGGATCACACTTTGCAAGCTCGTCCTCCACCTGGGCGATAATGCCCTCATATCCGACGGCAAGCACTTTATCATATTGTACGGTGACATGTCCCACACCGTTGTAAAAATAGTTTCCGGGGGTAAAAATATTATGTTCAATGGCTTTCCTGGTCGCTTCCGTCATCAGGGAAGTGGCCAGTTCGCTGGTGGTCTTACCCTCCCAGTAGGCATCCGCCTCCAAAAGTTCTCTTTTCGTCTGATCTGCTATGTAGAATGGATCCGCCTTGCGGGTGGCCACGGTCTCAAACTCCGCCTCAAGCCACTTGTAGGAAAATTCAGGATAAGTCTGGCATCCCCTGGGAGCGATGGTGGTACTTCCCACGATCAACTCATTCTCCCTGATGATAATGGGAATGTTGTCCAAGATATGCTCAAACGCTTTCGCCCGACGCATCACAATGGGCAGCGCCTCCGTCTCCTTATAAGACTCCGTGATCAGCCTTGCCCTGGCCGATTCGATCTCCGGCATCTTCGCATACAGATGCTCCACCAGTTTCGGAATCCTGTCTGTCTTGGGAATTTCAAGAGTGTAATACTTCTCCATAACGGCTCCTTTCGCGGTTCTGTTTTCTATTCTGTTTTCTATTTTGATGCTGCCGATTTTTCTCCATCCGGATTCATAAAACCCATATGTCCAGTATAAACTTCTCCCTACTGTATGTCAATAAAACCACGAGTTATTTTATTATTTTTTGTGGGTTTGCTTTGGTTTTTGTTGGCTTTTGGCCGAGGTATATCTTGGGATTTATTGGTTTTTGCTCGTTATCTGGACTTCTGGTTAACATAGTGGTATAATGAAGCGCTGACATGCATAAAAAAGTGTCTCTACGAGACACTTAAATGAATGCTTCGCATTCTTCCCCGGCCAGGACGAACTTTCCTACAAGATAAAAAAGTGTCCCTCCGTGACGCTTGCAAGTTCGCACAGCGAACTTGTGAATGCACGCGCCTTACGGCGCAGTTTCCTATAAGGTAAAAAAGTGTCCCTCCGTGACGCTTGCAAGTTCGCACAGCGAACTTGTGAATGCATGCGTCTGACGACGAAATTTCCTATAAAACAGAAAGCTGACAAAGGAGTACTTTCACTTGATAAGAGATAAGAAAAACAAGAAAAAGGAGAAAAGCATCCGGACAAAACTGATCACCATGGTTCTGCTCCCCATTGTAGTGTTGAGCGTGATGATTATTTCCATAGGAATGATACTGCTCTATCACTTTTATACTCAGAGCATCCGCAATGAATTAACGGCTGCCACCAATATTGTATTGGATTGCCTGAACCTGACGGTCAGAGGGGATTATGCTTATGAATCAGGGATGCTGATGAAAGGGGATTTGAATATTACCGATTCAACGATGCTATACCGCGTAAAAGAGAAATCCCAGATCGACATCACGATCTTCTGGCAGGATACCCGGATCCTGTCAACGGTATCCAATCAGTACGGTGTGTCCGCAGTCGGCACAAAGGCAAGCAATGATGTTGTCGAGGCCGTCCTGGAGAAGGGGGAATGCTATTATTCCACCAGCCTGGATGTCAATGGCGTACCGTATATCGGCTATTATATGCCTGTGGAAAATTCCGACCACACCATTGTAGGGATGATATTTGCCGGCAAGCAAAAGGACGTGGTATACCGGGGAATCAGGACAGTGCTGTTATGGTTCCTGGTGCTCTCCGGCGCCGCCGGCGTTGTGGCGGTGATCATCAGCAGTGTGTACTCAAACCGGATGGTGTCGGATATCAACATAATCAACAGATTCCTGAAAACAATTTCCGAGGGTGACCTGACGGTAAACCTCGACAAAAAGATCTCGGACAGGAATGATGAACTGGGCAGGATCGGGGAATATGCCTCCCGGATGAGGACAGACCTGAAAAAGCTGATTGAGAGGGATCCCCTGACCTCACTCTATAACAGACGCAGCTGTAACAATAAGTTAAAGGTATTGGAGAGCGGGAGATCGGAATTTACAATCATTATGTGTGATATCGACTGGTTCAAGAAGATCAACGATACCTACGGGCACGATGCAGGGGATTATGTCCTGGTCACCCTCTCAGGGCTGATTCGGGAAAACGTAAAAGACTGCGGGTTCGCGAGCCGTTGGGGTGGCGAGGAATTTCTGCTGGTCTATCAGTTAAAGCATGATGCTGCGATACAAAAGGTACAGCAGATACAGCAGAGAATCCGGGATTATGATTTTACATACGAGGACAAGACTATTAAGGTTACCATGACCTTCGGCGCAGAAACCGGGGACAGTTCTTCAACTTATGAAAAGCGGATCCTCACGGCGGACGGAAATTTATATGTCGGAAAGAACAATGGCCGGGATCAGATCGTTGACGGAAGGTAACTGTACAAAAGGAATTGGGAAATGTGGGCAAAGTCACAGAGTACCGGAACAAACGGAAAAGAGTCCAACTGTGGGAGGGTACGGAAATGAAGAAACTTGTAGCGGTAATATTGACCGGCGCGATGGTATTGATGGCAGGGTGTGGCAGCGCGCCAAAAAATCCAGTCAACACCCTCAATGACCTGGAGGGAAAGAGGATCGGCGTACAGCTTAAGACAACCGGGGACAGCTATGCAACAGATATCAAAGATGCCGATGTCCAGCGTTTTAATAAGGGATATGATGCAATCCTGGCTCTTCGGGCCGGGGAAATCGACGCCGTGATGCTGGACGATGCTCCGGCGAATGTATTTGTGAAGGAATTCGGGGATATAAAAATACTGGAAGAAGCCTATGCGGACGAGGAATACGGGATTGCCGTCAGCAAGGATAATCCGGAGCTGCTGCAGGAAATAAATGAGGCGCTGGACAAATTACAGGCCGAAGGAGTCATCGACCAGATTGTAAAAGCATGGATCGAGGATGGGGAGACCATATCCGCCTATGACGGGCAGACAAAGGCTTCTTACGCGGGAGGCACGCTGCTGATGGTGACCAACGCGGAATTTCCTCCCTATGAAGACCGATCAGGAGACGGGACTATCGTGGGGATCGATGTGGACATAATGAAGGCCATCTGTGATGAACTGGATATGAAACTGCAGGTGGAGCATACTTCCTTCGATTCCCTGATCGCATCCGTGCAGCGGGGTACGGCGGATGTTGCCATGGCGGCGATGACCATAACGGATGAGCGGCTGGAGCAAGTAAACTTCTCCAATGTTTATATGTCCGCCAAGCAGGTTATCATAGTGAGAAGCAAATAAACCATCCTGTCTCCGAAACAACAAATGGCTGCCGCGAAGTCACCATGCGCCGCCGACACCGCGGTCACAGGACGCACAGGCATAGCACTCTCAGGAGGATCTTCCATGCTGACAATTCGATACGCGGAACCGGGCGATAAGGATTTCTGGATCACCCTGGACAAACATATTTCCGACACAGAGCTTGACAGGAAAATACGGGACAGAATGGGGTATGTGCTCCTGGAGGACAATGTGCCTGCAGGGCTGCTGCGCTATAACCTCTTCTGGGACAACACCCCGTTCTGCAACCTGCTCTACATCACTCCCGCCCATCAGCGCAAAGGACTCGGGAAAGCCCTTATGCTCCACTGGGAGGAGGAGATGAAAAGAGCGGGATACACCTGGGTCATGGTATCCACCCAGGCCGACGAAGAAGCCCAGCACTTTTACAGGAGGCTCGGATACCAGGACGCCGGGGGACTGGTGATCAATATCCCCGACGCTGCGCAGCCCATGGAGCTGTTCTTCACAAAAGATTTAGGGAAATTATAGCATAAGCAGAAACTCAAGTATATCTGGAAACACGCCGCAACATATGGTACAATTGGTATACCAGATAACCCCTTTATATAGGAAACAGGAGGTGAACAGACATGCCGACATACGAAAAGGAATTAAATAGCGTTTTTTTTGATCAGCTTACAATCGTTGAAAGAATAGAACGCTGTTTGAATGCCGGAGGCGCTGATGCTGCAAAAAATGAAATAGAAATTCTGAAAAAGGAAATCAACCGGAAGCTTTATCAGCAGCCACCGGTCAAAAGTGAATAACTACTTACAAAAGCTTATGCCATCACTGGCTACCTCCGGCTCCGCTGCCGAAAACACCAGGGCCTACATCCGCGCCAATGCCACAGCCATGCTCCGCACCTGCGAAGCCCTCTCCTGCCCCCTGATCCTCTCCAGTGACAGCCACGGGCAGGAGCATGTGGGGGAGGTCACGGAAGCCTTAAAGCTGCTCCGGGAACTGGGCTTCCCGAAACACGAGAAATTCATTAGCAGTGCTCTATTTACCAAGTAGGTACACGCCCCCTCAGCGCTCCGCGCTGCCGATCAGCACCCTCTTGCCGCAGAACGCAAAGCCATACTTCCGTATGCGTTCTTCCGGGATTCCCTTTGCCGCAAAAGCCGCCTGGTAATCCCGCTCCTCTATCTGGCGCAGTGCTGCCTGTACCGTGTCGGACAACTCCTTCTCCTCCGCTTCCTGGACCTTGAACTCTATGATGATGGCGTCCCGCCTGCCCTCACTTCCGTTTCCCATCTGTGGCACTCCGGTCTTTCCTGTGGACGATATCCCGGTCTTATCCACATAGAAAATATTCCTGTCCCGAATCTTCCCAAAATCCTGGCGTCCGATCCACACTGTCCTTGCCATACCATATCTCCCGGTGTGCTACGCATAAAACCTATATTTTCACATTCCCTTCTAATAACTTCATCAGCATGGAAGGATATGTGATATATCCTCCGTGATTTTTATAACACAAAATACTATATGGCGGCTTATTTCCCCGTATTTCTGCTTTCTTACACTGTCTGTTGGGACAAATATAGCAAAAAAGCGTAAACATATCTTTTATATTCTTTCGCTTACCGCTGACTGCATACAATTTCTGGCACAGCGCCTTAATCTCTCCACTATTGAGTATGGGAAGTGTCTTATCCGGTGCCCCTGCAACAGCCGCAAACACGTAATCTCTTTGATTCACATATTTAAACGCCTGTGGATATGTCACCTGATCCTGAAAATATCGTATACTGCTCATGATCTGCTTTATGGAATGTTTCGCTTCCTTGGAATTTTTAGTCCCTTTTAGTTCTATAATCCAGGTAATATTCAATCCCATACTGCTATCTTTTATTGTGTATATCAAATTATCACATATAGGTTCGCCTTCGGGTAATCCCGTGATCAAGCCACTGTCCACCTGAACCGCCTCCACAGAATTCCCCATATCGATCTGTATCGGAACCAGCGCTTTACTTTGATGCGCTTCATCCTGGATCACACATTTCTGCCCTTCCGGCAAAATGGTAATAAATGAATCTTTTTGCTCTTTATTCATCGCCATATCTTCTGTTCCAATCCAAATATCTTTGCCATTCCGATTCTCTTTTATTCTTGTCCATTATCTAATTCTATATCATACAATGCCGTATATAACTCATTTACCTGCTTGGAAACATCGTCAATCAAACCAGCTTCAATTTCTTTTTCCTCTTCATCCAGCAATTTCATATAATCCTGTTCTCCGGACATACTATGCGCAAGCAGTTTATATGCTGCCAATCCATCTTTTAGAATTAGATAATTTTTATTTACAACCTTATATACTTGTTTCTCCAATCCCTTTCCGGCCAATACCCCTGCATAATACAGGTTATTTGCAACCGTAAGGACATAAGGACTATGCGTTGTGATAAATACGCCGCTGTCCTGAATGTTGGCAAATAATGCGATAAACTCCATCACCCTTTTCTGAAGCAGCGGATAAATATGCGCCTCCGGCTCCTCGATAATCAAAAAAGCATTTTCTTCCCGCAGCATCAAAACATACATAAAATTTAAAAGCCATAATATTTCCTGTTGCCCCGATGATGTAAAGTTAATGGCCACAGGATGTTCCGGGTCTTCTTCTATCCTCAGGAACTCCCTGCCTCCACTGTAAAAATACTCTCCCTTCTCAATATTTACAATCAGTTCCGCAATACAATTGACATCAAACTGCCTTATTTCAACAGGATAAAAAAGATGTGCCTTTTTCACGCCATATTTGAAGCTATTGCGGACACTGTCTATCAGCATCATAAACATTTCCGTTATTAAATCCAGATTGCCGGCATTATTCATGATCGCACGACTATTTGACATCACAGTCAAAAGACTTCTTCCGGCCGGGATATAATAGGTTTCCCTGCTATCATGAAAGATCTCGTTGACCTTATGAACTATCATTTCATGGTTTCTTTTTCTTTCCTCATTTGTGAGCACGAGACTGGTTTTAATAATACCTTCATTACTGTGATATATTTCACGTATTTCCATTTGCAGTTTTTTTATGGAATTTAATAGTTCCGGGGAATAAGTTACGCTTATATATTGTTTATTCTTATCCCCTGTTTTCAGTTTGACCTGAATCCAGATATCTTCCTCATAATTATATTTCATATAAAATTCCGGATTCAAATCCCAGCTATACCCAAACAGTTTTACAAAAATACTTTTTAGTTCGGATTTTATAGCCTTATCAAACCAGACATTTTCCTGTGAAACACTATTATAAGAATTCGAATCATGCACCTGCGTCAGATAATCGATGACTTTTGTCTTTATAGTCCTAAAATAGTATACACTCTTAGCAATAGTGCTTTTTCCGGTTGCCTGTTCACCGATCAATATATTGAATTTCTCCACATCCATCTCAAAATGATTAACCGGTCCATTGTTTCTAATACATATTCTCTGCATCTATATTACTCCACCATTCAATCAAAGATCCCTCTGCATTCTCCAAGACAGCTTCCTCAGCTTTATGCTCATGCATGCAACGGCACAAAGCCAGCATGGCCGACCTGACCCATTGCCCTCGGAAATAAAGGGTTTGTCCGAATAAGTATACACCAATCACAGGACAAAAACAATTCCAAGTACTTGATTATTGAAGAAATCGGTAACAGTTCAGCCATACGGCACCGCGAAGTCAAAATTGCTTCCCTGTGCAATTTTGCGAGACTTGCAGGCGCCAAAATGAGTTGAAAACTCATTTTGTGTGCATTCTCGTAACAGTTTGGCCGAAGGCTGAACTGTTACAGAAATCGGTACCAGTTTAGGCGAAAGCTGAACTGTTACAGAAATCGGTAACACTTCAGCTGTGATAAATATTGGAGATGGCATCCTCCACATCCGGTTCACGCACGCTCAGATCCACAATTTTCATCTCTTCCCCCAGCGCATGGATAACCTCCGCCGCCGTGTGGGCATGGTGGTCAAACTTGCACCAGATCTTTCTTCCCTCAATCTTCATGACCTCCACCTGATCACAGGATACTTCCTGCACCGGCTCCGCCACCTCCAGGATCAGCATACGGTATGTGGCCATGCGGCTGACGATCTCGTCTATGGGGCCGTCCTCCACTATGACGCCCTTATTGATGACGATCAGCCTTGTACACAGCTTCATGACGTCGTCCAGGTCATGGCTGGTCAGGATCACCGTCGTTTTCTTTTTCCGGTTCATTTCCAGGATAAAGTCCCGGATCGCCTGCTTGGCATCGATGTCCAGGCCGATGGTGGGCTCGTCCAGAAAGAGTATCCCCGGCTCATGCAGCATTGCAGCCGCAAGCTCGCCGCGCATACGCTGCCCCAGGGACAACTGGCGCACAGGGATATCCATGAACTGATCCAGTCCCAGCACGTTCCTGAGTTCCTCCAGCGTCCTTTGGTACTGTTCCTCCGGCAGTCTGTAGATCCTTTTCAGCAGTTCAAAGGTCTCTCCCAGACGCAGATCCCAGTACAGCTGCGTTCTCTGCCCGAACACCACGCCCAGGTTTTTCACTACCTCCTTACGGTTTTTCTGGGGTGACAGACCGTTGACCAGTATGCTGCCTGATGTGGGGTGCATGATCCCAGACATCATTTTTATGGTGGTGCTCTTCCCCGCACCGTTGGGACCGATGTATCCTACAATCTCGCCCTTCTCTATGGTACAGCTGATATCCTTCACCGCTTCCACCCGGATCTTCTCGCTGTGGAAAAGATTGACCAGGGCTCCCAGCATTCCCTTTTTCTTTTTCGCAACAATATATTCCTTCACCACATGATCCAATACGATCTGTTCCATAATAGCCTCCTAAACCTCCCCGCCATGTCGGCACAAACCAATCCCACGGAATCTTACGATTCCGAAAAGAACGCTGCCTTTGCATTCTTCTCACTGCTTTAGCAGTTTGTGAGACTTAAATTTCTTGGCGTCCCATCCTATGACGGGACGTCTGTAGAAGTTCTTCTCACACTTAACTTCCTGCGCTCTCATATTTCTTTTCCAGCCCCAGGTAAAAGACCTTTCTCCCCAGAAGGAACCAGACCAGACCCACCAGGGGCGTCCACAGGGGAAACTCCAAAGGCAGAGGGAAGGATACCCCGCTGGAAATCTTTAACAGGCCGCACGCCGGGTAAAAGCTGACAAACCCCATGGGGATCAAAAAGGAAAAAATGCGGATGAACCAGGCCGGGTAGATTGCCATGGGCCACTGTGTGGTCTTGTCAAATAATTGCAGGTTGACCCCTACAAACACAGAACTTTTCTTCGTCCAGAAGGCAACGGAACCGGTCAGCGTGTAAATGGCCGCCTGTATCAGCGTCCCCCCTATGATCACCATGATGAGCAACAGAATATTTTGTATGCTCCACTGAAAATTCACCTGGGCGCAGCCATAGGCAAATATGATGATCCCCGGAATCAAGTCATAAATTCCCACCAGGTTCACAGTCCCGATGCAAAACTGGAAAAACACTCCCAACGGGCGCACCAGATAGCGGTCAAATTCGCCGCGGATAATACCATGTTCAATATGGCGCGTCTGTATAAAGAAAAGATCCTGCAGACCATGGCTGAAAACCCCCAGCCCATAAAGGAACGCCACCTGCCCGAAAGTCCATCCGTTCAGGGTTCCGACCCGGTCCATAATCACCTTCAACACATAAACCCCGGAAAAGATCTGGATCGGGATCATCAGCAGCCAGCACAGAGTATAGGAGATATATTCCATCTCACTTTTCAGTGCCAGGATCGCACTGTATTTCAATACTTCATAATAGTGTCTTAACGCCCTTAACATTTTCAGCCCCCCTGTACCAACACTTTATTCCTTGCCTTTTTCCACGCCAGCGACACACAGCCTCCAAGCAAAAGCAGCCACAGCGCCTGTATACAAATCTGCCTCACACCCTCCTGCACCCCTATTCTGCCGATATACAGCCCAAGGGGAAGCTGGTAAGTATACGGGAACGGCGTCATCATCAGTACCTTCTCCGCCTGATCCGGGAAAAACCACAGAGGGATCATGCTTCCGGACAGGATTGATACAATCATATTTTTTACCACTCCCATATTGCCCAGTTCCATGGTCACAAAGGTGAACATTCCCACCAGTGCGCTGAGCAGCCATAGAATCAGGAACCCGAATAGGTAGCTGACCAGGATAAAGGGAAGAACCTGGAGCGAGACCGGCAGCTGCACCGGCAAAAGGAGCACCCCCAGCAGAAATATGGGCAGGGACACGCTGACCGCCTGCACCGCAATCGTACCGATATCCTCGGCGAAATACGCCCCCAGTAAATGAAGAGGCTTCATCAGCAAGAGGGCAATATTGCCTTCCCGCACATCCTTATTCAGGGAACCCTCTATCCCACAGTGGTACATGGCGCCAAGGCAGGAGGACAGCACGGAATATGTGATCATCTGTGCCCTGTCCACCCCGGAAATATTCTGCTGTCCCGTATAGACACAATTCCATAAAAATACGTTTGCAATGATCAATATAAAACGTGTCACAATCTTCGCAAATACTTCAAACCGATAAGTCAGGCAGACCTGCATCTGCAATTTCATTTTAAATAGATATGCCATTTTCCCTTTCCTCCACTGCACTGCACAAACATCTATTGCCTTCCTCTGGTAACGCCTTTTCCCATTATGGCATATGCCCCGCAAAGCATCCGTCAAATCCCCACAGATGCAGGCATCCGTGACTTTGCCCCATTACCCCCGGGAGACAGTGCTTCCTCCACAATGGCTCGCGGCTTCCGCCTTCAAATGTCTCTGCCAAAGGATTATAATCCCAAACACCGCAAGGAGCAGCAGAACCGATACTGCCACCGTTGCCCACGGATTCAGGGAAAATCCTGCCACCAGATACCCCGCAAAGCACACTACCGCCACCAGCGTGGCATAGGGCAGCTGGGTCTCCACATGGCGCAGATGGTCACATTGCGCACCGGTGGATGCCAGAATGGTAGTGTCCGAAATCGGGGAGCAATGATCCCCGTACACGGATCCCGCAAGAGTGGCTCCCAGGGCCGGGATCAGAACGGAAGCGCCCTCACTCCCCACACAGAGCATGGATACGATGGGAAGCAGGATCCCGAATGTTCCCCACGCCGTTCCCATGGAAAAGGACAGAAATGCCGCCACTGCAAACACAATGGCAGGCAGAAAACCAAAGGGCAGCTTTGCGGCGGTCACAAAATTACTGACAAAGATCCCGGTTCCTATCATTTCCCGGCACACCCCTCCCAGCGCCCAGGCCAGGATCAGAATGGTCAGGGCCGGGATCATGGTCCTGATCCCATCGATCACTCCTGTCATAAATTCCCGCAGATCCATAAGCTTTCTCGGAAGGTACAGCAGCATGGCCACTGCCAGCGCCGCAAACGTCCCCAGGGTAAGGCCCGCGGTGGGATTTTCGCCGATTGCCTCCGCAAAAGGTCTCCCGTCAAAATACCCTCCCACATATGCCATTCCCAGAATCGCGCAGACGATCAGGGTCAGCACCGGAAGAATCAGATCCGGCACAGTGCCTTTCTGTTTCGCCCTGTCCTGCGCCTGTTGTTCTCCTGCTTTCTCCGACTTCCCCAGTTCCACTTTTTGCGGTTCCTCCGCCCTTTCCGGTTCCGCCTTTCGCGGTTTCCCCGCCCTTTCCGGTTCCGCCTTTCGCGGTTTCCCCGCCCTTTCCGGTTCCGCCTTTCCGTCTGTTTGCAATTCCGCCTTTTGACTGTCCGGTTCCGCCTTTTTCATCGGCCCGAAATCAAAATTCGTGGCACTCAGGAAAAGGACCATAACAATAGTCAAAACAGCATACAGGTTATAAGGAATCGTCTGGACAAAGGCATTCAGGCCGCCCGCCTCCTCCACCTCGGACGCCACCGCAACCGCCCAGCTGGAGATCGGTGCAATGATACACACCGGGGCGGCAGTGGCGTCCAGCAGATAGGCCAGCTTTTCCCTGGAAATCCTGCATTTATCAGTAATCGGACGCATGACCGTACCCACAGTGAGACAATTGAAGCCATCGTCCACAAAGATCAGAAGTCCCAGCAGCGCTGTGGCAAGCTTGGCGCTGGTTCTTTTCCTGATCCTCTTTCCCGCCCACTGACCATACGCATCAGAGCCTCCCGATCTGGTCACGACCACCACCAAAGACCCCAGAAGCACAAGAAAAATGATCATATACCCGTTTTCGCCTATTTTCAGTGCCATCATATCAAACACATATGTAACGGCCTGCAGAATATTCCCTCCTGTAGAAAAGCTGTATACACACATTCCCGACAAAACCCCCAGAAAGAGAGAGGAATATACTTCCTTGCTGATCAAAGCCAGCGTGATCGCAATCAGCGGGGGCAAAATGGACAGCCAGCCCGCGTCTATCATCTCCAAACCCATATGTTACCTTCCTTTACCTGTTTTTCCTTTGCTGCCTTTCCTTTGCTGCCTTTCCTATCCAACGGATGGGCCTCCGCCCCCCACTCATTCGCGAATGGGCGGGGTTGCAAAGGCATAGGACGACACCATGATCATCCTATGCCTTCTACATAGTCCAATATTTCCGCGGCTTTTCCCAAAGGCTTCCGCCCTATGACCACGGCAGATTTCCATGGCCGGGAGAACTCCACACCCTGTCAGGTCTTCACATCTGTCAGAACATATCGTCCCCCTCAGGCTTATAATTTAAGATCTCCTCGTTCAGTTCCACACCAAAGTCCCTGCCGATATCCCGGATATTGTCATCCGTGATCATCTGGCGGGGCGCCTTTCCGCCGTTTGCAGACAAGGCAATGGAGGCGATCTGCGCCGCCTTCTCAATCGTATGCATCAGACCGAAGGCAGTATCAAAGTCAGGGCCGGATACGAACAGTCCATGGAAAGACCAGATCGCCGCGTCATATTTTTCCATGAGCACGCAGGTAGCCCTGGCGATCTCAGGTCCCCCGGGTACCATCCAGGGCACAACGCCCACGCCGCCAGGAAATACCACGCAGCACTCGGTAGCGCTCTTCCAGAGCATTCTGGTGAACACCTCCGCCTTTAAGGGAAGCACATAAGTCAGTGCGATCACATAGGGCGTATGCGCGTGGTAAATCACCCGGTTTGCACCGTTTGTCACCCGCTTTCTCACGGAGTGATTCATGAAATGGGTGGGAAACTCGCTGGTGGGTCTGCCGCCGTTCTCCAGTCCCCACACAATGCGGTAGGAGTCGCCCTTGTCGTTGATCTCCACGATACAGATGCTGTTCTGGGGCTCCAGACCGACGTTCTGCAAGAATTTCCCGCTTCCGGTGGAAATGAAATATTCACCCTTCAGGTTATCAGCCTGTACGCCCAGATCCACCCAGGAACCCGGCTCCGCCTTAAAGTAGGGGCGGCATTCCGCCACCTCCTCCTCCGTCATACGGTAGGTCAGGTTGCCGCCGTTTCTCTCATGCCAGCCCTGTCTCACACCGTCATGGCACATGCGGATATAATCCTCCATTACTTTAACGCCAAAAATGTTATTCATAGCACCCTCCTGATATTTTATTTCTATTATTTTGAAGGCTTTCGCAATTGCCTATCACTTATGATTGATATGTTGCAATGGGGAAAGAGCGGAACACACAGGCCCTCGCGTCTTTTAAGTCCCTTAAGTCTCCCAGTGACATCATCTGTGCCGCCAGATTGCCGATAGCCGTGGCCTCGGTCGGTCCTGCGTAAACAGGTATCCCCGTCGCCTCCGCAGTCAGCCTGTTCAGGTAATCCGCATTGGCGCCGCCGCCTACAATGTGGATCCTGTCGTAATCCTGCCCGGTGATCGCCGCGATCTCCCTGATGGTCCTGGCGTAACACTTTGCCAGACTGTTATAAATGACACATGCCACTTCGGCAATTCCCTCCGGAACCTGCTGGCCGGATTCCCTGCACGCCGCCTGCACTTCCTCCGTCATGTTGTCAGGAGCCAGGAAACGGTCATCATTACAGTCTACAATGGATGCGATCGTGCATTTTGACGCCTGCTCACAGATCTCACCAAAGCCCAGGCTGCCTCCGATCTCTTTCTTCACCGACTGTATCATCCAGAGTCCCATGATATTCTTCAGATAGCGGAACCGGTAATCATAACCGCCCTCATTGGTCAGATTGTTGGCCTTGCTCTCTTTGGAACAGTTAGCCTGGAACAGTTCCGTACCCATCAAAGACCATGTGCCGGAACTGATGTAGAGTGTATTGTCACTGTCAGTGGGCACCGCGATCACTGCGGAACCGGTATCATGTGTGGCAGGAGCAATCACCTTGCAGTTAAATCCCACTTCCTTCCGGATCTCCTCGGTGAGTTCACCAAGCACCGTGCCGGGAGGCACGATCTTCTGGAAGATCTCCTCAGGATAGCCCAGCTTCCGGATCAGTTCCCTGTCCCAATCCTTTGTCCCGGGATCCACCAGCTGACCGGTAGTGGCATTGGTATACTCTGTCGCCGCCACGCCTGACAGCAGATAATGGAAGTAATCCGGCATCATCAGCATAATCCTGGCCTTTGCAAGCTGGTCCGGCTTCTTTACCTTTAAGGCCATCAGCTGATATACCGTGTTGAAGATCTGCTTCTGGATCCCAGTCCTGGCGTACAGGTCTTCCTCCGGAATGATCTTATATACCTCCCCGTCCATTCCCTTTGTACGGCCGTCCCTGTATGCCACGGCGTTCCCGATGCGGTTCCGGTTCTCATCCAGCAGCACGAAATCCACGCCCCATGTGTCAATCCCTACACTGACGGGGATCTTGCCCAAAGCGGCACATTTCTTCATGCCCGCTTTGATCTCCCTGAAAAGTCCCTCCACATCCCAGACATTTTCCCCGTCCTTTTCCACCATTCCATTGGGAAAACGGTGAATCTCCTCCAGCACCATCCTGCCCTCTTCCAGGTGCGCAAGAATGTGCCGCCCGCTGGAGGCTCCGATGTCAATTCCCAGATAATACGGATTCATATTGCCCTCTCCTTTCCTGGCAACAGCCCAATTCCCTCTGCCTGTAACTGTTACCTCTGTTTTTCTATTTTACCACATACCTGAATATAAAAAAAGGACACTTTAATATTAAAAGTATCCTTTTTCGTAAACTTCACCATCCACACATCCTATCAGAACAATCCTGTCACAAGGACTGCCAGAATCCCGCCGATGGAAGAACCTGCCAGGTTAACCACCAGCTGGTAGGGCCAGTCAACCTTCTCCCCGTTCTTGTTAGGGAAAGGCAGGATCGCGAACCAGACACTGCTGAATACGGAACGCATGGCATTCATGCTGAATCCGGTACTGTTTAACGTCAATGCCAGAATCGCAACCGCCGCAAACCCGATCACCCCGATCTGCAGCGCCGCGGAATCACCGCTGGTTGCTTTCAGGCAGGTAAATACCAGGAACAGGAATGCAAAGGTCGCAAGAATCTCCTGCACAAAGTTCAGCACCATGTTTTTCTCCACAGGATACGCGGAGAAAATGCCTCTCTTGGGCGCATCAGGGGATGCCTTGAAGGAATCCCAGAAAAATACCATGCACAGGATTTCAGCCGCACCTGCCGCCAGGAACTCCATCAGCAGATAGATCAATGCCTCCGTGATGGGCAGCGCCCCGGTAATGATATTGCCGAACACAACACCGGGATTCAGATAAGCAGGGCCTCCCATGATCACAGCCGTTGTAAGGCCCAGCCCCACCGCAAGGCTCCACGCAATCACCAGTTCCACATAATTCAAAGTTGATACCAGAGTCTTCTTCAGGGACACATTGCACATATATGCATAGCCTCCCAACAGGAACACAAGACTTCCGGCAAATTCAGCCACGTATCTCATTTTATCGCCCTCATTAACCTTTCGTATTTGATTGCTAAAGGATCACTCCTTCATAGCCTCCACTTCAACGGAGATATCGGAAACGATCTCTTCGATCTCTTTATTGACTACCGTACTCTGCTCGGACAGCTTGCCCACTTCCTTCGCAACCACGGCGAAGCCCGCGCCCTTCTCCCCTGCCCTTGCCGCCTCAATGCTGGCATTCAGTGCAAGGATCTTCTGCTTGTTCTGCAAGGCCTTCAGCTCGGAGGTCTTCAATGTGATACGCTCCACCAGCTTGTTGGTGCTCTCTGCGCCCCTGGAAAGCTTATCAATGATCTTGCTGTTGATCTTCTTCGCATACTCGGCATTGATGAAATTATTCAGCACTTCGCCCAGCAGTTCCGCGGAAGCATGGATCGCCTCCTCAGTACGCACATTCACCTTATGTAAGGCGTCAATATACAGATCCTCATTGACACCGATCTCCCTTGCCACCCTGCGGAACTTCTCCTCATCAGGGTTTTCAGGAAGCACCTGTCCGCCGATGACGGAACCAACCTGCTTTCCATCTACTACAAGCGGAATCCCAAAATCGATCAGCCCCGCATGGCAATGATACACACCTTTGCCTTCCCTGTCGCACTTCTCACACCTGGCGCACCCCTCTGCGCTTCCGCGTGTCAGCTTGATACAAAAATCAGTGAAATTATAACACTCAGAGATATATTTGCCGTCCCCGCCTACTGCTACTGTAGCCAAACCGGTAGCTTTCGCCCAGCTTGACATGATGTGTTCAAATTTAGCCATGTCAGTAAATTCTTTGATTTCCATTACCCGCGTCCCTCCAATGTAGTTTTTATGAATATAGCATAATTTTAACTTTTTTTGTCCAATTTGTCAATTTCTTTCCAGAATCCTGTATGCGATTTGACCAAATTTCTAAAAGCTGTTATAATGCTATCAAAAAAACTGACGGAGAACAGCTATGACACCTTTTAAAAAATTACTTCCAAAAGACTACGCCCGCATCCTTTTTTTCCTGTTCATGGCCATCGGTATCTTTGCCCGGATCTGGAAATTCGGCATTGTCCCCGGGGACATTAACCAGGATGAAGCGTTTGCCGGATATGACGCGTACAATCTCCTTCATTACGGCATGGATTCCGCCGGCTACCGCTTTCCGGTCTACCTGACCACCTGGGGAAGCGGCACCAGCGCGCTCAATACTTACCTGATGATCCCCTTTATGGCGGTCTTCGGGGCAAAGATCTGGGTCATCCGGATTCCCCAGGTCATTGTGGCATGTCTCACCCTGTGGGTAACCTATCTCCTCGTAAAAAGATTGTTCCATGAGAAAATCGCCCTCTGCGCGCTGTTCCTGTTGGCCATCTCCCCCTGGCATATCGGCATGTCACGCTGGGGCATGGATTGTAACATGGCGCCGGGTTTTCTGATCTTCGGGCTCTACTTTTTCGTGAGAGGGCTGGAAAACAATAAGTACCTGATGCTCTCCGCCTTAATGTACGGTCTTTCCCTGTACTGCTACGCCACCATATGGCCCATTGTCCCGCTGATACTGTTCCTGCAGCTGATCTACGGCCTGGTCTACAGGAAAATCCGATTTAACCGATACCTGATATTTTCCGGCCTGATCCTTGGGGTGCTTGCTGCGCCGCTTTTGCTGTTCATGCTGGTCAATATGGATGTGATAGAGGAAATCCGTCTTCCATTTCTCTCCATTCCCAGGCTTGTGGAAATGCGGGACAGTGAGATCTCCCTGGAGAACCTGTCCCTGAAAGCCAGGCGGCTCTGGTCCATCATGAAACACCAGTACGATGACCTGCCCTGGAACGCCACTGAGAAATATGGCATTTACTATGCCGGGACTCTCTCCTTCTTCATGCTCGGATTGTTTTATTGTGTGAGAAATTCTGTGAAAAAGTTCCTTCAGAAAAAGGAAGCGCCTGAACTTCTGCTTCTGATCCAGCTGGGAGGGGCGATTGTGCTGGGACTTCTGATTTACATCAACATAAACCGCTGCAATATCCTGTTCATTCCCATGATCATCATAGCCGCTGTCGGGATCTATTATCTGTGCAGCCTGATCGACCTGCGCTACCTGACCCTGGCTGCCATGTTCTATCTATGTATGTTCATCAGGTTCGAGCACTACTATTTCACAGAGTACAGTGATCTCATAGGCTACTATTTCTGCGCCGGCCTGGAGGATGCCGTAAAGGAAGCCGTCACCTATGAGGGGCAGATCAATGTAAGCTACGGCCTGATGCATTCCTCCATCCTCTTCCTGGCGGAGGTGCCGGTGCCAGAGTTCATTGAAACCGTTGAATATTTTTATTATCCTGACTCCTTCCTGGAGACCCGTTCCTTCGGCCGGTTCAACTTCGATTTTGACCCGACACAGCCTGACACCGACATTACCTACATCCTCAACCAGGCTGCGGATCTTACTCCCTTCGAGCAGGCAGGCTTTACGCTGCATACCCATGGTTATTACACTGTGGCGCATTTTGATCATTAGGGAAGCGATAGTGAAACCCATGCAGGCATGGCACAAAGTCAACACAGTTTACCTGGCTCATCACTCACGGGAATGAAAGCGACACTCGGATCGAAGATGAATCCTTCGACAGTTTCTGACATAGGAAGGGGCAGGAAATCCTGCCCCTTCTCAGCATAGTGACTATACAATAACTGTTATTATCATTTCGCCAGCATCATCATGATGTCATTGCTGCGGGCAATGAACTTTGTCATGGCCTCAGGCGCAAGGGGCGCATGCTGGATCTTAGCCAGGTCATAAAGCTGCTCACAGATCATCTCCACGTTTTCTCCCTCCTGATGCTCTGTTACATACTGCACCAGAGGATGGTTCGCATTCAGGATCAGCGTTTCTCCCTCGCCGCCGAAACCGTCCATATTCATGCCCGGCATGGAGTACATTTTCATCATGTCCTGCATACGCCTGCTCTCCTCGGACAGAGTGATCATGGAAGAGACCTTCTTATTCTTCAGCTTCTCCACCTTGATCACGATCTTGTCATTCTTCAATGCCTTTTTCATGATCTTGGAGATCGCTTCCGCCTGTTCCTCCATCTCCTTCTCCGCCTTCTTGGAGGTCTTGGACTTCAGCGCATCCGTCACATCAGCATCGATGCGCTGGAACTTAATGCCATCGTTCTTTGCCTCCAGCTGTGACACGAAGGGCTGGTCGATATTGTGGGTCAGGATCACCGCGTCCATCTTTGCCGCCTTGAACATGTTGATATACTGGCTCTGCTGCTGCTCGTCAGTGACATAGTAGATAATCTTTTCCTTCTTCTCCTCCTCGGCTGCTTCCCCGTCGGCATCCTCCGGTGTCTCTCCCTCCGCGTTTTCTCCGGAAGTCTCGTCGGTGACGATCTCCGCCTCCACCTTCTCACCGTTTTCGTCCACGGCGCTCTCCGCCGGTGTCTCTCCGTTTTCGCTCTCCGCGTCCACGGCGTTCTCGGCCGGTGTCTCTCCGTCTTCGTTTTCCGCGTCCACGGGCTTCACCTCCAGGCACTCAGGCAGGGTCAGGTATTTACCGTCAAGATTCTTAAACAGGATATAATCCGTCATCTTCTCGCAGAATTTGTCATCCTTTAAACAGCCAAACTTGATAAAGGGACTGATGTCATCCCAGTACTTGTCGTACTCTTCCTTCTCCGTCTTGCACATGCCGGAAAGCTTGTCCGCAACCTTCTTGGAGATATATTCCGAAATCTTTTTCACAAAGCCGTCGTTCTGCAGCGCGCTCCTGGACACGTTGAGGGGCAGGTCAGGACAGTCGATCACGCCCTTAAGCAGCAGCAGGAACTCCGGGATGACCTCCTTGATATTGTCCGCAATAAAGACCTGGTTATTGTACAGCTTAATGGTTCCCTCAATGGATTCATACTCCATGTTGATCTTGGGGAAATACAGGATTCCCTTCAGGTTAAAGGGATAGTCCATATTCAGATGGATCCAGAACAGGGGCTCCTTATAATCCTGGAATACCTTGCGGTAAAATTCCAGATACTCCTCTTTGGTGCAGTCGTTGGGATGCTTTGTCCACAGAGGCGTCGTCTCATTCAACAGTTCGGGGCGCTTCTGGATCTTAAGCTTTTCTTCCCCTTCCACGGTTTTGGTTCCGTCCTCGGCGGTCTTCTCCTCAGGATGGATCTCCTCCAGGACAACGTCCCCTTCCCGTAATTCGTCCGCCTTGATGATCTGGGTCTCCTTGGTGTCCGCCTTGGACAGGTAGATCTCTGTGGGCATGAAGGAACAATACTTCTTAATCACCTCGCGTGCCTTATACTCATTACAGAACTCCAGGCAGTCTTCGTGCAGGAACAGTGTGATCGTGGTTCCCACCTCCTGCCTGTCGCCGTCCTCCATGGAAAATTCCGTTCCGCCGTCACATTCCCAGTGAACCGGTACTGCGCCTTCCCTGTAAGACAGTGTGTCAATATGAACCTCATCCGCAACCATGAAAGCGGAATAAAACCCCAGGCCGAAGTGACCGATGATCTGGTCGGAACTGCTCTTGTCCTTATATTTCTCAATAAAGTCCGCCGCTCCCGAGAAGGCGATCTGGTTGATATACTCCTCCACCTCATCCGCCGTCATCCCCAGACCGTTGTCGCTGAAGGTCAGAGTCTTCTGCTCAGGGTTTACCACCACATCCACCCTGGCCTTGTAACCTTCAGGCAGGGCATACTCCCCCATCATGTCAAGCTTCTTCAGCTTGGTCACCGCGTCACAGCCATTGGAGATCAGTTCCCTGTAGAAAATGTCATGATCCGAATAGAGCCATTTCTTGATGATCGGAAAAATGTTTTCGCTGTTAATTGATAAACTGCCGCTTTTTGCTGCCATCTTACAACATTCCTTTCTTATCATGATCTTTTTTATACTTCCGGCGCTTTCGCACCTTAGGAACTATAAGAATTAGCTTTACACCTTGACCCAGCATTTGCGAATTCAGACAAGGCAAATGTGAAGATTCATTCTTTGACAGTTCCTTACTAAGGACAAGTTTAAGACCGCCAAAAATAAAAGTCAAGGCAAAATTAGCACTCATTTTGAATGAGTGCTAATAATTCTCCGGGAATGCCCTGTTTTCAAGCATTTCCGCAATTCTAAAATTTTTGTGAACTGTCTATGAGAAAAACTCCGCGTACACCTCAAAGAATCCGTTTGTAGTGACCTCCGGATCATGGATCAATGTGATCTCCTCCCAGAGCTTCGTATTCAGGTTCCTGACCAGCGTGTCAACAAACCTGTCATACTCCTGTCCAAAGACCTCCCTGCGACGCTCCTCCACGATCTCCTGTTTACTGATATCCGTCTGTTCCCTGTCAAAGGTACTCAGGCATTTGATGATATGGTAACCGCTCTCGCTTTCCACCACCTGACTGATTTCATTGGTCTCCAGCGCAAATGCCGCCTCCTCAAATGCCTCGTCCATCTCCCCCTTCCCGAAAGAGTAAGTAATGGTGGAATCCTCACTGTAACGGGACGCCAGATCCACAAAGTCGTTTTCTCCGTTTACTGCCAGTTCCCTGATTTCAAGCGCCTTCTCATAGACTGCCCGCTTCAGGTTCTCCGGCAGGGGCACCCTGCTGCCCGTCCCGTCCGTGGTATAAGTGCGGATCAGGATGTGCTGTACCGTGATCGTTCTCGCCTCGTCGTCGCTGATCTCCGGGTTCACGTCCTGGATAATGTACTGATACACCTTATCCGCCAGGGCATACTCCGTGTAGAGCTGCCGGATCACCTCAAGATCTGCGCCCATCAGTTCCTTCTCCCTGTCATTCAGCGTCTGAAAGTACTTCTCAGCCGCCTGGTCCACCTTCTCCTGTTCCTGGGAATCCAGTGTGACCTCCTTATCCCGGGCCAGCAGATACATAGTCTTGATCTGCGCGATCTTCGCCAGCACCGTCTCCTTTACATTCTCCTCCAGGGTCATCCCGTCCAGCGCCACATTCCACACCTCGGGACCGTAAACGCTCTCGTACTGATTCTGTGTGGTGGTCAGATATACCATGACCTCCGCGGTGGTACAGGACGCGTCGCCGATGCGGAACACCTCATCCTTTCCAAAGCCGGTGGTAAACACTACCTTGGTGCCGCTTCCGTCCTTACCGCAGGCGGCCAGTCCGGTCAGCCCCAGCACCACAGCCAGTGCCACGGCTGTCAGTTTTCTTCTATATTTGCATATCCCTTCCTGCCTGTCAGGTTGAAGTTCCATCTTTCACCCCCCGCATATGCACACCATGCCCGCGGTACCGCATCCCGCTCATTTCACGGTTGCCTGTAACTGCTATTTCTTGATTCTAACACAGGTTGGGGGAAATTTACAAGATAAGAAAAAACGCTTCCTCAGATGTCAGGAACCGGGCTCCGTCTCCACAGGTTCCATCCCTTCCGGCAAAGCAATATCCACCTCGGCATTTTCTGCCTTGCCCTGGGGATCATACTCCACCTGCTTTTCTTCCTCATCCCACAGGGAATCGTATTGCTTCCTCTTCTCTTCCAGTTCCTTCAGCATCGCCATGTTCTTCGCCGACATATATAATTCCATACTGTATTCCATCAGCTTCTGCTCATCTGTGGCAGGTACCCTGCCACCGCTGGAAATGCGCCTTGCCACCTCCATGATCTTTGCCATGTCGACAGCGTAATCACTCATGGCATCGGACTGCTGCCTGCAGACCTCCGCATTCCACACCAAAGCCTCCTGCTCCGCAAGACTGTCCAGAACCTTCAGGTTTTGTTCAAATTTCTCTTTGTTGGCATTTATGGAGAGCTCCAGGGTTGCCGCTTCCTCCGCGAACAGTTCCCTGCCGCCTTCGGTGATATTCATCTTCCGCTCCAGGGTCTTCTGACGGTTCAGCAATTCCCTCCTCTGGTCAATCAGCTCCTGCCTTTGGATCCGATATGCCTGCTGTGCTTCGATCAGTCTCATTTCATCCACTTCCTTATGGTTTCATTTGGCACATCCTTGTGTCTGTATCCTATATCGGCATTTCCCCATGAAAATTGAGTAGCTGACTATATATAATTCCATCTCCTGTCAGGAAGTCGCTGAGGGAACCGGCACAATCCCCGAAAAAACTCATCTCAGTTCCTTAAAAAGGGCGGTGAAGCTCCACAAGAAACCGGTACAACCGCCTCGGGTTTACAGTACCCTAAAACGATCCGCACATATCAGAAAGCAGCAACAGTACATTTTGTATCCTGCTCACCTGCTGATGCCCCAATGTCTCTAACAGACAGCTGATCTGCTCTGAACCCTGGCTGGATATATCTTCCCCCATCATGATATAATCACAACTCACTGACAAAGCCTTGGATAACCTGCACAGCACATCTGCCGAAAACCCTTTTTTCCCGGTCTCTATCTCATAGAGAAACTTGGAAGAAATATCTACCTTTTCCGCCAGCGCCTCCCTTGTATAACATTGAATTTCACGCAATTCCCTGATTCGTTCTCCGATAAACCTGTCCGACATATTAATCCTCCATCTGATAAAATTTTACAATTTTCACCAGGGATTAATAAACCGTCAATAGTTCCGCACACCATTACCGCCTGTTCTCCCATATCAGCGATGCAGCAGCATGTGCATATCCGTCAGGATCCGAACCGCCGCCTTCCGGTCATCGTCCTCCAGCAGGTTCAGCGCACAATTCAATTCCCTCCACAATCCCTTTGTATCCTCCAGGATAAATGCGGGGGATACCTTGAACAGATCATACATTTTCCAGATCATCTCACTGTCCGGCAATATCCTTCCGTTTTCCAGTTCCCGCAGTTTCTTGATATCCACTCCCAACAGATCCGCCATCCTCTGCTGCGTAAGCTCCTTCCGGATCCTTACACAATAGAAGACATTGCTTTTGGCCCCACTGTTTCCGCTCTCGCACTGTATATATTCCAGCTGCTCGCAAATCGCCTCAAAAGCAGTTTTCTTCTTGTCCATCGTTTTTGCAGTCCTGGCCAGGACATACAACCATTTGAGGTAACACATAAGTTCTTCCGTTCCGCAGTCCTGTAATCCTGACAAGCCCTCCCCGTCCGACGCCTTTTTGCCGGTAAAGACATAGAGAACATCCACGTCGGAAGTACACAGTCCCTTTATTTCATAATAGGAAAAACGTTTGCTCCCTGTCTCCGCCCTGCTGTAGTGACTCTGCAGCATTTTCATGCGATAGCAGAGCAGACGCTGGGTCAGGTTCAGATTCTCACGTTCTTCCCGTAATCTCCGCAAAACACTTTGGTATTTACTGTCCATAGGTATCCTCATCCATTCTTATTATTGAGTGCTCTCAAAAACTCTTATTCACGATCAGCACATTCCTGACCTTTATATGTTACCCATTCTAAGGTTTTCTGATTCCCCATTCAATACCTGTGTGTGTATACTCCCATAAATCAAAGACCTCGCGGCATTCGCCAAGCCAGCTTGCTGACTTTATGCTCATGCAGGCAACGGTACAAAGTCAGTTACACTGACTTGGCTCATTGCTCGCAGGAATCAAAAACCCGCGGGATGAGCCGGCTGTCCGTATAAAAACGGCCACTTGGCTCATTGCCCGCGGGAATAATATGGTTCACCGCAACAGCTTGAATGAAAGACAGAACACGGTGACACAATCGTTTGATCACAGAACATCATATGACTGCAAAAGAGTGGGGACAGGATTAACACAAATAATATCCATCATGTTATACAGACATTTTAGTAAACCACGCAAGATTATAATAATACTGATTGCACATATTCAAAACCCGCTATGGTTCCTGCCGTGACAAACTAATGGTAATACTGTGTTTCCTGTATCCTTATTGGATCACATGTATCCAGCCTTCCGGCGCCTCGATCCTGCCCATCTGGATGCCGGTCAGGGTATCATACAGCTTCTGTGTGACAGGACCCATCTGCGCCATTCCGCTGGGCATACAGATCTCCCTGCCATGATCCACAATCTTTCCCACAGGGGAAATAACCGCCGCCGTACCGCAGAGACCACACTCCGCGAAGTCCTTTACCTCCTCCAGGAGAACCTCCCGCTCCTCCACTTCCAGCCCCAGGTATTCTTTTGCCACATATACCAGGGACCGGCGGGTAATGGAGGGAAGGATACTGTCAGATTTAGGCGTTACCACCTTGTTGTCCTTCGTCACAAACAGGAAGTTTGCACCGCCGGTCTCCTCCACTTTCGTGCGGGTACCGGGATCCAGGTACATATTTTCGTCGAAGCCCTCCTCATGGGCGCTCACAATGGCATGCAGGCTCATCGCATAATTTAATCCCGCCTTGATATGGCCGGTTCCGTGAGGCGCCGCACGGTCAAAGTCGCTGACACGGATGGTAATGGGTTTTACACCTCCCTTAAAATAAGGACCTACCGGCGTACAGAAAATGCGGAACTGATACTCATCCGCAGGCTTCACACCGATCACGGGGTTGGAACCAAACATATAGGGGCGCACATACAAGGTCGCGCCGCTGCCGTAAGGGGGAACAAAGGCAGCGTTGGCAGCCACCACCTTCGTGACAGCCTCCACAAAGCGCTCCTTTGGAAATACAGGCATTTCCAGCCTTGCGGCGGATGCCTCCATGCGCTCCCCGTTCAGGTCAGGACGGAAGGTAACGATATGCCCGTCATCCGTCGTATATGCCTTCAATCCTTCAAAAATGGTCTGCGCATACTGCAGGACGCCGGCGCATTCATTCAGCACAATATTTGCGTCCTCCGTGAGGACACCCTCATCCCACGCACCGTTCTTATAATTGGATACATATCTGTAATCTGTCTGAACATATCCAAACCCAAGATTGCCCCAGTCAATGTTTTTCTTTTCCATTGGTATTACCCTCTTTCCTTAAATTAAGGTACCGATCCGGCACCAGCCTTAGCTTGAATTTTTCTGGTAACAATTATTATACTTTTATACTCAAAAGTCAATGATTTTGTTGCGTAATTCGTTCATACTTATAGAATGTATATGCAATGTCGAAATAGGTCTGCTCATCACTCTCGGCCGTTACCTGCCATTCGGGATCCCTGTCCAGGTCAGGGAAATAAGCATCCGCTTCATAGGTGTGGTCAATTTTTGTCACGTGGGCTGTGTCGCAGTATGGAAGCAGCTGGCGGTAAATACTTTCACCGCCAACCACATAGACGTCCCCGGTATCATACTTCTTTAACTCCGCCAGCAGTTCTTCCACGGAATGTACCACCATGGCGCCTTTTATCCGGTAATTCCTGTTTTCGGAGAGAATGATGTTGGTGCGGTCCTGTAAAGGCTGTCCCTGCGGAAAAGTCTCCAGGGTCTTCCGTCCCAGCACCACCACCTTGCCGGTAGTCTCCTCCCTGAAATGCTTCTGATCCCTGGGAATGCTCACAAGAAGCCTGTTCCTGCTGCCGATCGCCCAGTTATTATCTACCGCAACCATCATATTCATACTTCCACCCCTTTCCCACTTCCCGTCATGCCGCCAAGAGGGGGCACAAAAACCATGAATGACCTGGTGCAAGTCCGGAAGAATCGCTTTGGCGATTCTTCCCGGAATGATATAGATTTTCTTAGTCAGTGTACAAAGAGGTGTGCTTACACACCTCTTTACTGACTTAGAAAATCTTCATTCCGTTCACACTTTCCATTTGTCACACAGCGAGTTGATCTGGCTGGCAAACTTCGCCATATCCTTGTGTGCCATGCCGTCGCTCTTCTGCACCAGAGCCAGCAGCCTCTGTGCCGCCGCCAGCAGTCTCGCGTAAACACCGGAGGCCACTGTCCTGACGGTTTTCTTAACAGGCATGGGCTCCGCCTCATACTCGAATTGATTGGAGAGAAGGTTAAATACCGTACCGCTGTAAGGTGCGTAGGCGCGCTGGCCATACTCCATTTTCAGGCACTCCGTAAACTGCATGCAGACACTGTCCTCACCATGTACCACAAAGACCTTCTTGGGCTTTTCCTTAAATCCGTTCAGCCAGTCCAGAAGCCCATCCTTATCCGCATGGCCGCTCATGCCTACCAGCTGCCTGATCTGCGCCCTCACCTGGATCGGTTCGCCGAACAGCTTCACCTCGTCCGCCCCCTCAATGATCGCCCGGCCCAGCGTGCCCACAGCCTGGTATCCCACAAACAAAATGGTACTCTCCGGCCTCCACAGGTTATGCTTCAGGTGGTGCCTGATACGTCCCGCCTCACACATGCCGGATGCGGAGATGATGACCTTGGGCGTGTCGATAAAGTTGATCTCCTTGGATTCCTCACTGGTGATGGTCAGCTTCAGGCCCGCAAAAGCAATGGGATTGATCCCCTCCCTCACCAGTTCCAGCGCGTCCTCGTCAAAACATTCATAACGGTTTTCCTGGAAGATCTGTGTGGCCTCCACCGCCAGGGGGCTGTCCACGTACACAGGGAAATTCTCATGTCCCTCCACCATCCGCTCCACCTTGATCTTACGCAGGAAGTACAGCATCTCCTGGGTGCGTCCCACGGCAAAGGAAGGGATCACCACATTGCCTCCCCTGTCGAAGGTCTCCTTTAAAATGGATGCCAGTTCCCCGATGAAGTCCGGATGCCCCGGGGAATGGAGCCGGTTTCCGTAGGTGGACTCCATGACCACATAGTCCGCCTCCTCCGTGGGAATGGGGTCTTTTAACAGGGGCTGCTCCTTGTTCCCGATATCCCCGGAAAAGACGATCTTCTTCGTCCTGCCCTCCTCTGTCAGCCACACTTCAATACTGGATGAGCCGAGCAGATGTCCGATGTCCGTGAAGCGGATCTTAATCCCCTCACAGACCTCCACAACGCTATCGTAACGGCAGGGCACAATCCTCTTGATGATGCCGTCCGCATCCTCCATGGTATAAAGAGGCTCCGCGGCCTCCAACGATTCACTTCTCTTCGCCTTCCGGTTCTTCCATTCCGCCTCCATGACCTGGATATGGGCACAGTCACGGAGCATGATGCTGCACAGGTCCGCCGTGGCATCCGTCATGAATACCTGACCCCTGAACCCCCTGGCATACAGCAGGGGAAGCAGACCGGAGTGATCCACATGGGCATGGGTCAGGAACACGAAATCAATCTTTGCCTCATCCACCGGAAGGGGAACATTCTCAAAGACGTTCACCCCCTGTTCCATCCCGTAATCCACCAGCATATGCCTGCCGCCCGCCTCCAGATAATGACAGCTTCCTGTTACCTCATGATCCGCACCAACAAATACAAGCTTCATAATCCATACCTCCATTTCCGTCCCACACTGTTACACCGCAATTGCCGCTTACGGCAATTTGTCCCGCTCTGTTTTCCAAAGGCTTATCCTACACTTCCTTCTTCCGTCCCGATCCCGCCAATCCATCCGTTTCCGGACCTGTCTGGTTATTTCCTGCCAGATCCCTTATTTCAGCGCGTTGGCTGTCTCATAAAAATGATAGTACATACCTCTCTTCCCGATCAGCTGGTCGTGGTTCCCCTCCTCCACGATCCCCTCCTCCGTCAGCACCAGGATGCGGTCGGAGTTCCTGATGCTGGAAAGCCGGTGGGCTATGGTCAGGGTAGTCCTTCCCTCGGACAGCTTTGCCAGGGATTTCGCCACGGCAAACTCACTCTCGTTGTCCAGGGCGGAAGTGGCCTCGTCCAGAATAATGATGGGCGGATTCTTTAAGAACACCCTGGCAATGCTGATCCTCTGCTTCTGCCCGCCGGAAAGCTTCACGCCGCGCTCTCCCACATAGGTCTCATAGCCGTCCTTCAGCGCCATGATAAATTCATGGGCGCCCGCCCGCTTCGCCGCCTCAATAATCTCCTCCCTGGATGCCCCGGGTCTTCCATATAAGATGTTCTCATAAATGGTTCCTGAGAAAAGGTACACATCCTGCTGCACGATGCCGATGCTGCCCCGCAGGCTCTTCAGCGTAAAGTGCTTCACATCCTCGCCGTCCAGGGTAATCCTCCCCTTCGACACGTCATAAAACCTGGGGATCAGATTGCAGAGCGTGGTCTTGCCGCCTCCCGAGGGTCCCACGATAGCCACCTTTTCCCCCGGCCGGATCTCCAGGTTCAGATTGCTGAACACCTGGTTATGGTCATCCGGATATTCAAAGCTGACGTCCTCAAACACAATATTCCCTTTGGGATCTTTCAGTTCCACCGCATCCGGTTCGTCAAATATCTCGATATCCGCATCCAATATCTGCAGGAATCGCTCAATGCCCGTGACACCCCTCTGGAACTGCTCGGCAAATTCAATGATCCGGCGGATGGTAGCGATCAGCGTGGAGACATAAAGCATATACGCCACCAGATCACCTGGCTCGATCAGTCCTTTTATCATAAACACCCCGCCTGCCACCAGCACCAGCAGGTACATCAGTCCGTCGAACATCTTCACCGCCGTCTGGAAGGCCGCCATGTAGCGGTACGTCAGCTTCTTGATATCCAGGAACACGCCGTTGTCCTTCTCAAATTTGGACTCCTCCACGGCCTCATTGGTAAATGCCTTTACCACCTTATGCCCCAGCAGGCTGTCCTCGATCCTGGCATTGAGCTCGCCGATCTGGTTCCTCTGTTTCCGGAAGGCAGCCCGCTGCCGGAAATTCAGTATCATACAGACGATCAGCATCAAAGGTACACACAGGAAGATGATCACGGTCAGAAGCAGGTTGATATTCGCCAGGATGACAAAGGCGATCACCGTCTTGATCCCGGCTATGAAAAACTCCTCCGGGCAATGATGGGCGAACTCCGTCACATCGAACAGGTCGTTGGTGATGCGGCCCATGATCTGTCCTACCTTGGTATTGTTATAATAGGTATCCGACAGCTTCTGGAGATGGCTGTAGGCATCCCGCCGCATGTCCGTCTCGATCTTCGCCCCCATCACATGACCCATATCCGCCATATAGTAGCTGGCAAAGCAGTCAATGATCCGCAGGCCGAAGTAGAGCAGCCCCAGGCTCACTATGGTCCTGACGGAGAGGGCAGCCAGATCCCGGATCCCCTCGTTCGTGATATACCGCATGATCATGGGCAGCACCAGTTCACAGACCGTGGTCAGCGCGGCGCAGAACAGATCCAGCGCCAGCGTTCCCTTATAATTTCCGAAATAAGGCACAAAGCGCCTGAGCAGTTCTTTTGTGCCATACTGCCTTGATTCCATTCCTATTCCCTCCTGCGTGCTTCATTACACATAACATTGCCGCCTTCGGCGGTACAGCCGGTCCGTACACATAACATCGGCCTTGTGACACTCCCGTGCAGGGCTCAGGACGTCTCATTTATGCGCCGATAGATTCCCGCCACATACATTATACAACTTTTTCACGACCCAATCCACGAAAATCCAGAAATATTTAAACAAGCCGTACATCGCCAGCGCTGCCGACACAACCGCCGCAAACAGAATGACATTCACCGTCAGATTACTGTAACGCCCCAAAATCCTGGGAAGCATCAAATCCCCCATCCATTCCTGGATGCAATAAAATTCCAGGGTAAACAGCCCGAAAAAGGAAAGCAGCCCGGTCAGAGCCTTCCCCAAAAACCTGATACACTTCTTCCCGCTGAGCGCAGACAAGAACCGGGGCAGCAGAAACGAAAGGGAGACGGACATGAGCAGATTCGGGACGCAGCAGTTCGATTCCGGCACAAGGATGTACATGTCCTGATAAATGCTTAAATAGCTCAGGTACAGCCCCAGCAGGAGCATGAGCGTCAGAAGCCCCCAGGTCAGTCTGTCAAAGACCACATGCCCTTCTCTGGCAAGCCAGCCCGCAAGGATCCCGATGATAAATACAGGAATGCGGTTGGTAAGGCCGAACAGATCATAGCGCAGTCTGTCTGCCACGAGCAGAGTACCCCCCAGCCATACGATGAGCGCGCAAAGCGTAAAGCGGATCTTCCCGGAAGACCTGATGAAAAAGTGGTAATACAGTGGGGAAAAAAGGTAAAAAGTCAATATAGCAGGCACAAACCATAAGTACGCATACATGCTCTTGCTGTAAAAGTTGATGCACAGTATATTTTGCCAGAACACCGCCGGGGTCCACCCGTAAGGTCCGTAGTATAACAAGGCCACAAAGACAAACGGCAGAACGATACGCCTGAGCCTTTTGCCGTAAAATACAAACACATTCTTCGACTTTGCAATGGAATATACGGCTCCCATGCCGGAAAGGAACAGAAAAATATCAACCCCACAAAAACCGATTCTCTTGATAAACGTCTCGACCCATAAGGTTCTCAGATGTTCCCCGGAGATCGTCTGCCACTCATGGAGAATATAAATCCAGAGAGCGGCAAACCCCATCAGGGCGCCTCTGTAGCGGTTCAGGAGCAAAAAGCCGTTTTGATCGGATAATTCTGCCGGATCAGGGATCCGCCCCTGTCCGGCGTCAGCGGATCCCCTTTTCATTAACTTTTCTATCATTCCAACTGCTGCCATAATACTTCACCAACCATAAATCTTCTGTAAAGCAAAATACTGTCCTGAATAAGGTTATTATATCATGGCTGAGGCGATACGTCACGGTCTATTTACAGGGTTCCCGCATGACCCAAGCCCCCATCACCTGACAATGCCTGTCCCATAAATGGCAAATCTGTCATTTTGCCAGGCCAGCTCATACCCGTTCCGCCCCATAAACTGCAGGACCATTTCACCATGATCGTTTGCTTCCAGTCCTCCATCCTGCCAATCCACCAGCACAACGGGACCTTCCGATCCATTCTCCCTGATCTGCAGTTCTTCTTCCCAGAGAGCTTCCTCTAAGGTATCAGAGCTGTACGACGCCAGGTCGCACCAGGAATTAAATGCCGGCGGCATCTGTAGATAATACGAAAGCGCTGGCACATTTCCAAACAGGATTACTTCCCTGCCCTGTAATCCATGTTCGTTCACGTAATCGCTCAGTTCCGTCATCCACCGCGCCTTTTCGGGATTCATCCTGATGCCTGCCAGTATCCCATTATTATCCACCGAAGCAGTCAGGTCATACACACCGTCGGCCTCGGCATAGGCAAATTTTGCGCCAAACCCATAAAACTGAAACAGGCACAACCCTGTAAACGCCGCCAGGAGCCCCTTGACAGGATAGGCGCTGAACAAGATAGCCCCCACACGCTTTGACTTTGCCTTCCTGCAAAAGCGCCAGCACCGCCATAGCGTGACAGGTGCGGCAAGGAAAAGATTATTCAGACTTAGAAAAAGAAGGTTATTACTGCCGATGGCTGTCACCAGCACCACCAGTACCACCATGATACTGACCAGCTTCTCCTTCTCGGAGCCCTTCCTGGTTAGGAGACCTGTAAATCCGCTCAGAAGGCACAGCATCAAAAACAGGATTCCCGGCCGAAGCATTACGCTATAGTCGACAGGACCGTTTCCCAAAAAATCAGTCGTGCAGAAACCCTTCATGTAAAGCCACGCCAGCACAGCAAAACTGACCAATCCCCACAGGCATCTGAGTTCCCATTGAAATGCCTTTTCCATCCCAAACCGCTTTTGAAGCGGGTATCCCGCAACAGAATACAGCAATATCCCTACAGGGAACAATACCACAGGAAGGACCGCCGGATGAAGCAGAAATTCCTTTCCTGCAAAAGCTGTCATCACCTTCTCCGAGGTGCGGAAAACTTTCACGCACAGCCATGCCAGCGTCACAGAGCCGGCTGACGCCAGGAGGATCCTGCCGCACCACCAGCACAGCCTCCTCCCACCGTGCTGCAGCAGTCTGTCCGCGGCAGCAAACAAGGCCATCCCCGCCGCCAGGACAAGGCCGAACAACACAACCCAGTACATATTTTCCCCGTAAGTCTTTATCATGTTAATCAACATGCCGTCCGGCCTGTAAGCGGTATGGTCAGATGTCATTGCGAACAGCCTCCGGATACCGGACACATATTCGGAAATGCCATACTTCATATGGATGTACGTAAACAGCACCGATAAAGAAAGCGCATAGCCCGCAAAACACCAAAGAGTGTGCCTTCCCAGGCCGCGCCACAGGCTTTTGTCCAAAGCCCCTCCTTCCCTTCTCTTCCTGGACCACACCGAAATGTCATATTCCCATACCGCCAGGATCAATACCATCTCTGGCAGGTTGGAAACCCGTACCAGCACATTTGCACCCAGACATACTCCCGCCAGCACAAGGCAGATGTTCTTGTCTTCCGTAAGCCCGACATACAGCAAAACCGTACAGGCAAGAAGGAATGCATAGGTCAGATAATTATAGAGCACTGCAGTGGGACACCAGCACAGACTGACAGCCACAAGTTCTCCTATCAACGCGATCCATCCCGGCATCCCAAGCCTGCGGGTACAGAACAGATACCCTGATACCGCCAGCAGGCTGACGATCAGCCCCGTGTAAAAATTCATGCCCAACAGACTGCCCGCACAAGGCAGTCTCATCAGCAGATTTCCCGCTGCATTGGCCAGATAAGTGGCAAACAGCCACATGGAGTCCATATGCTCCAGACCCATATATTGGAAATTTGAATAATTGTAGCCTGTATCCCAAAGATCCAGACCCCAGTTAATGTGGCGCAGCGGATATATGACCAATACCACCACAAAAAGTATCTCCAGACAAACTCCATATCTTCCGCTCTTTTTCATAATATACCCCCTCCATGCCCTGCAAATCCGACGCGTGAAACGCCTTATACAGCGCTTCGCAGGTTTTGACAATAGAATGTCCACGCCATAGACATAATTGACTTCACCCATTGGTTTATTCCCGTCCGTTTTATAGGATATGTTCATTCATCCCAAACTGCCGTCTCCTGCTTGTATCCGGTTAATCCAGATGTGCGGACAGGCGGCCTCGCAGGAGCTCGGTCTGTTCCGCGGGACAGCGCTTTGTGTCAAAAGCGTATTCCATATCCTGTCCGCGGATGACGAACAGATACCTGGGGCGTGTCAAAAAGCCAATAAATTTGCATGGGCAGTACAGCGCTCCCAACAGGCACATGGTGCCGATGCTGACGGAGAACAGCAGACGGCGGAGGGTCTCCTGCGTGTGCTGCGCAATGTCAGCCAGAAGAAGCGCGTAATCATTTCTGTAGACGTCTGCGTCAGCAAGGAGCCGGGCCAGTTTGTTTTCCTTTTCCTCCAGTCCCTGAAGTTCCTTTTCCAGTTTCTCCAGCTGCGCTTTTGTCTCAGCGATCTCCTCATCCACTGAAGTGATCAGTAATCTGCCGTAAGCTTCGCTTTCCTTCAATTCCTCAATAAATTCAGGATGCTCCCCTGCGTAGGAAGCGACCAGGTCACGGAAGGACGGTTCCGCTCCTTTTAAGCGGCAGCTCATACCTCCATAGGAAGCATCGTCGGCCTGGTAATAAGCCCTTTCATAGCAGGGCAGACCGGGGGCAATCTTACCCATAAAGCTTTGGTAGGCGTCATAATAAGCCCTTTCATCCATCAGGGCGTTCCAGTCCAGACTGAAATCCCCTGCTGAAAAGCCGTAATCGAGCCACATGGGGGTATCCACACTGTAATAATCGATACCATAAAGCCAAAATTCCTCGTAACGGCTTCCTGTCCATCCGGGAACGGACATTTCCGACGACTCCGGCACGCCGCCGTAGGCTTTGGCAAAAACGGCGCCGTCCACCGCGTACCTGGGAAGCGAGAGTATCAGCCGCATAAAATCAGCCCCGGTGATATAAATACGTCCTGCAAACAGAATATGCTCATAGAGATCCAGGTCATACTGTTCATCCATCAACGTCCCGGCGGAATCCAGAACGGAGGAAAACCGACCTTCCCCATCTCCGCTGTAGATCCACAGATCCGTATCCAGGAAATCATTACCACCATATGCCTTTGTTGTCTCATAGTAGCTGTAAAGCCAGCTATGCAGGGCTTCGTCCCCTTTGAATGCGTCCAGCAGTTCCTGCAGGTACTCCTGATATGCCCGGGAAAACTCTTTCCTGTTGAAAAAAACGTCCAGGTCAAATTGTTCGCTCCGGGAAACAATATCCAATATTTCCTGTGCCTGCTGCCCCTCCAGGTCAGCCAGGTTATCTGAGAGCGCTTCAGCGGCACTATGGTCTTCTTCCTGCCTGTTCCGATATTGAAGAAGCTGTTTGGCGCCGTCACCGTCGATGACCGCCATGATACTTTCCTGTGCTGCCAGTTCCTTCTCCCGATAGGGGGTATGCAGCACATGGTACGCCACATACCCGCTGTGGGCAAAATAAAACGCTCCCGCGGCAAAACATAGGAACAGCAGTAAGGACAGGAACAGCCTTCCGCCGTATTTATGGTGTTCCACGGAGACTTCCAGAATGGAGTCGAGGGGGATCAGGACAGGTTTCTTTTCTTCCTGGAATTTCTTCCTGCCGGATTTTCTGGCGTAATACTTCTTATTCAAATGCAGTACATTTCCCGCAACGGCAACACGACCTTTTTTCAGGACAAGATCGACAGGAATTTCAGGAACAGACTCACACGGCTCCTGCGTAACTGGGTGCTCCTGCCAGGACTGTTCCCGTGCGTCGGAATCCTCCTGCAGGGTCGATTCCTGATTACCCGCCTGTTCCTGCCAGGACTGTTCCTGTGCGTCGGAATCCTCCTGCAGGGTCGATTCCTGATTACCCGCCTGTTCCTGCCAGGACTGTTCCTGTGCGTCGGAATCCTCCTGTAGAGCCACCCCTGTTATTTGCAGTTCCTGTGTATCCAATCCAGCTACAGATTCACCCGTGTCGGCTTTCCCAGTGTTCTCCCTGACAGGCGCACCGCAGTTGAAACAGAATCGGTCATTTTCTCGTAATTCTTTTCCGCACCGGTAACAAAACATATGGTTTTTTCCTCATACCAAAAAGTGGAAGCCGCTGATTCGGCTTCCACTAAAAGCTAAAAGCGCGAGACGGGGATCGAACCCGCGACCCCCTCCTTGGCAAGGAGGTGCTCCACCGCTGAGCCACTCGCGCATGTGTCCGATTGTTGCGGACATATGGTATCTTACTACACAGTTGAAATTTTGTCAAGGTCTTTTGCAAATAAATTCAATAGACTTGTAACAGTTCAGCCCCGATCGTGCCAGGCGGCTTGGGTTTGTGCTAAGGGGACGGCGGCGCCATGCTGTCCTGTCCTATGCGGACGGGGCAACGCG
>CAOKWI010000024.1 GCA_948473115.1 uncultured Lachnospiraceae bacterium
AAACCTAAAATTCCTTATTTTTTAAGGAAAATCACTTGACAATATAGGGAGGAAGGAATACCTTCAGACTGGAATATGTAATGGCATGCATAACAGGTGAAATAGTTCATGGCATAGCCTCTATAGCGCATGGTCAGTATCCGGCTTGACAGCCTGGTTACTGAAAGTAACTACCGGGATGGGGAGAACATAGTCGTCAATGCCGGAAACAAATCCTTTGCGAATATCGTCAAAAGCGGATTTTGCTGTCAAAAAGATGACGGGCACGTTCTGGTTGTATTCGCGCAGGCATTTGACTAATTCGTATCCGTCCATATTTGGCATCATGATATCGGCAACAATCAGGTCTACGTGTTGCTGATAAAAAATATCGAGAGCCTTGTTCCCGTCACTGGCAGTAAGAACGGTATAATAAGGTTTCAGGCGGGCAGTCGTCAGTAAGCAAATATTTTTATCGTCTTCTACAATCAGTATGGTTGCCATGGCACTTTCCTTTCACAATAAAATTATTATATGTAATTCCCAAACGCTTATTTCCATGGGCAATGTGCCGGACGGATGCGTCAGGCATTATTGTGCGATGGGTGCTTCAAGGGTTCAGGTGAAGATATCGGTTTCGTCAGGGAGTACCACTGTGAAGCAGCTCCCTTCCCCTGCCTTGCTGGTCACGTTGATGGAGCCGCCGCACAATTCTGTGATTCGGTGCGCTATGGAGAGCCCCAGCCCCAGTCCAGTGGAGGAGCGGGAGTTTCCCTGATAGTAGCGATGAAAAATGTACGGAAGCTGTTCTTCGGAGATACCGCAGCCGGTATCCTGTATGGATACCAGAAGATTGTTGTCCTGTTGTCGTGCGGAAATAGAAATGATTCCGTTCTCAGGAGTGTACTTAATGGCATTATTTAACAGGTTGATCCATAGCTGTGATAGAAGTGTCGGGCTGCCATGGTAAGTTAATGAATCCACATCCATATTTACCTCAATGTGCTTTTCGCTCCATGCTGCTGAGAGCAGGATAACAGTCTGACGCAGTTGCTCGTCTAGGGAATAGGCTTCCTTGTCGGAAATGCCCTGTTGGCTGTCAAGCCGGGAGAGCAGCATTGTCTGCTCTGCCAAATGCGTAAGGCGGGAGGATTCCTCTGCAATGATCCGTAAATATTCCAGCCTTTCCTCTTCGGATACTCCAGTGTCGAGAAGTAACTGTGCAAAGCCGTTGATGGAGGCAATGGGAGTTTTAAATTCATGGGAAAAACTGTTTATGAAGTCACTGCGCAATATCTCCACGCTTTGTAGTTCCCGAGTCATTTTATTAAAATTCCGGACGACTTCCGTAAGAGGCGCGGCATGGGTTTCGTCCAGCATTATGTCAAAGTTCCCTCGGGCCACCTCGTTGATCGCATTGGTTAACTTGGTTACTTTCTTCAGCAGATATCCGGAAAAGAAAAACGTGATTAGTTCCATCATCAGTGCCATGGGTATCAGTATGCCAAGACCTGTGACTGGATCGTAATCTGTCCGCCAGGGTCGGATCAGGAAAAGGATATAATCTAAAAATTCATAAGCCATAATAGCCACAATCGCCGGGACAATGGCAAGAAGGGCAAAATAATTTTGCAGCTGGGAATTGCGTTCACGATGACCAGGGTATTTCATGGCGGCCTCCTGCTTGGTTGTTTTGCTCATTATACCATATTTCAAAAGAAATAAATATTGTTTTTTGTTTACCATAAGTTTACCTTTCCCTGCTAAGATACTGTCTGTCAGGAGGTAACGGAAGATGGATGCGGATAAGCGAACCTTGCGGCCAGAGGCCGGTTCTCCTGTGGCAAGGGCGGCAGAAGCGAAAGAAAAGCGCTTCGATAGATAGCCCAAAAAATAAATCAAAGCAGGAAAGGCGGGATAAATCAATGGGAAAAGCAATTTATCTGGTAACAGGGGCAGCAGGATTTTTGGGCAGCCATGTATGTGATGAATTATTGGAGAGGGGTGACAAAGTGCGTGCGCTGGTGCTTCCGGGGGATAAATCCGTAAAGTATGTTCCGGAAGCGGTGGAAATTGTGGAGGGAAATCTTTGTGATGTGGATTCGCTGGAAACATTTTTTACCGTGCCGGAGGGGGACGAATCGGTGGTCATCCACTGTGCAAGCATGGTGACGACCAATGCGGAGTTTAATCAGAAGCTGATAGATGTCAATGTGGGAGGTACCCGGAATATTATCGACAAATGTCTGGAGCATCAGGAGTGCAGGAAACTGGTTTATGTAAGTTCCACGGGGGCCATTCCGGAGGAGCCGAAGGGCACGCCGATTAAGGAAACGAGACACTTCACGCCGGTGGATGAGGAACGCCAGGTGGGCTGTTACAGCCAGTCCAAGGCAATGGCAACGCAGGCAGTGCTGGATGCGTGTGATTGCAAGGGACTGAAAGCCTGCGTGGTACATCCCAGTGGAATCCTTGGCCCCAAGGACTATGCGGTCGGAGAAACCACAGGAACCATCATTAAAATCATGAAGGGTGAGATGCAGATCGGCATGGGCGGCTCGTTCAATCTGTGCGATGTGCGCGACCTTGCCCATGGCTGTGTGGCGGCGGCAGACAAAGGGCGTATCGGAGAGTGTTACATCCTTGGCAATAAAGAAGTGACATTAAAGGAAGTCTGCCAAATGCTGCATGACGCGTCCGGCTGTAAGCGCCCTTTATTCTATGTGCCGATTTCCATGGCATATGTGTTGGCTGCACAGATGGAAAAGAAAGCCCAAAAGACGGGGGAAAAACCGCTGATGACTAATTTTGCCGTATATAACCTGGCGAGGAATAATACGTTTGATTACAGCAAGGCGGAAGAGGAATTGGGCTATCACACCAGGCCGTATGCAGAAACCTTAAGGGATGAGGCGGAATGGCTTGTACGGGAAGGATTGGTGGAAGGAACGCTTCAAAAGGCAGGTCAGACGGCTTCGCAGCAGGCCATGAAGGAGGTGCTGGAAGACAAAGGCCTGATACAAAGCGCAGCTGTTGTAACGTCAAAGGAAGAGCTGCGGAAAATGCTCCGTGAACATGGCATCACGGTATCGGATGAGGCAGTGCTGGAGGATGGTTATCACGGCATCGTTGTATCAAGAAACTGGAACAGGCTTTCTGAAGTTTTCAGGACAAAAGACTTTTTGGGTTGTAAAGCCAAGCTGGAGGAATATGGTCTGTCCACAACGCCGGCGGAATTTGATCTGATCAACGATGTCATCGGCGCGGCCACGGACGAGGTCATGGGAAAAGAGATGGATCTTACGGAGGGACTTGCCTGTGCGGTGCAGATACTGCAGCAGCATGGTTATTATCATATCACGGAGGAGTTTGTCTTGACACTTCTGGAATATGCCGCGCTTCTGGAGGAAGAGCGTCTTTTCACAGAAAGACAGTACCAGGAGATGGAAAGCCTGGATTTCTGGGAGCGCTGCGCAGGAACCATCAATCTGCTGTGCGCGGTCAGCACCATTGCGGCGCTGCGGTTCGGGGTAGACAGAGCCTATGACATGCCGTACCTGATCGCCATTGCGGGAGGCCTGAATCTGGTGAGAAAACGCACATTGCATAACGGATAGTGGAGATATTAGATAATATTGTTTTTCTGGCGGTACTCGCTGGGGGTAAGGCCGGTGCATTGGCGGAATACCTGCGTAAAATAACTCCTCGTATTGAAATTTAGCTGATTGCTGATGCTGTCAATACTCTCATTGGTGTTTGCCAGAAGAAATTTCGCTTTTTCAATTTTAGCATTTTGAATATATTGTACAATGGAGCAGCCGATTTCGCGCTTGAATTTCCGGGACAGGTGAGTCTCCGTATAGCCAGTCATCTGTGCCAGCGTCTTCAGATCCAGCTGTTTATCTATATGAGCCTTTATATATTCACAGCATTGCCGGATTGTGGCGGAACTCCCGGGGGTCTGTTGGATCTTGTAAACCCGTTCCACGTAATCCATGACCATATCATGGTTTAAAGTGAGCAGTTCACTGATGTTGGTGCACTGCTCCGTTTTTTTCCGGTATTCCGTGCACAGTGAGAAAGAAACTTTCTGTGGAAGTCCGCCGTCCACGGCAGCCCGGGAGACGAGAGTCAGCAGTACCATGGTGTTCTGCCGATAGTCCTTGATGGAATCCCTGTCTGGGTGATATACCTGGTTACTCAAGGTCGCAGCATGTGCAAGGGACTCCCGGATGCTCAAATCCCCGTGGCGGACCTTATTGAGCAGTTCCTGTTCCAGCTCCCATCCGCCGCTGCTTTTTTCAAATGGGTTCGTGGATACATGTCCCCGGTAACGCTTATGTTGTAGTTCCTGTGTCACATATTCGATGGAGTCTTTGCCTGCGGGTACGGACCATAGGCAGAAATGCAGCATCTGTGTAAATTGTTTTATCACGGAACTGGATAGTGTGGGTATAACGGAAAAGGACTGCTCCAGAACCTGTACCGCCTCGGAACTGAAGGATATGTTCCTGTGAAACAGGCTGAAATTGGTCTCATCCATGCTGCGGTTAAAAAAGGGGCCTTTCATGTAGATGTTTTTTCCCTCGTCAAACGCCAGAATCCAGCACAGGCCTGGTTGGATGGAGCAGATCATGGGCGTCAGGTCCTGTTGTATGTGCCGGGTAATTTGTTCCTGCCAGAAATAGGAAAACAACAGGTCTTTATAGAGAGCTTCATGGGGGCAGTCGCTGTAAAGCACATGATAATCACAGTCCAACTTCCAATTCCAAAGGGTCTGGCTGCAGCCAGTCAAGATACGGTAGGCTTCCAATAGGCTGCTTCTCTCCATCATTGCTGTGTCCTCCTTTATTTCGGAGCATTTCTCGGTCACGCTCTGGTTCTCCGTTTCCTGCGGAAATCTATTCGTTGAAACGGTGCCATGCCGACAGACCATTCCAGACTGTGTAGGATCTGGATCTTGTCGGTGAATGGCGGGCATACGCCGTTTTGTCGTATGAGCCGGGTATCCTTACTCCGTGCTGCGGAATAAGGATACCCATATTGTAGCATTTATACCGCAGGAATTCAATTTTTGAATTCCTTTACCGGCTTTCCAGAACCGTATCGGAAGGGTCTGTCCCTCCTATGATAATTGGTTTCATTTATGGGGCTCCTTGTATCATATCTTCTTATACCGGAACCCACAGCAGAAATGGGATGGGCTGTGGGTTCCGAAAGGTTGACTGGTTATGTTACAGCCAATAGGATTCTGTTGTTTTACTATTTCTTTTTCGCGGCTTTTCTTGCGGCTTTTGCAGCACGCTTATCCAGAACCTTTTGGTTCTCCGTGTCAAAGTCCTTTCCGTTCTTATCACAGTAAGCTTTCAGTTCCCGAATACGGTTTTCCTCCGCCTCCTGCGCCTGTTTCGCCCGTTCCCTCTTCTCCAGTTCGGACTGGGGAACATAGTCAATGCCTTTGGCCAGACATTCCTTCCGCTTCTTGTCTTCCAGAGCTGCCTGGACAGTAGGCATGTGTTTCTCAATCTTGAAGAAGAATACAAAAAGGACAAAGAATATGACGCCAGTGATCATGTTGCTGCCCTGGTATGAGAAGTTGATCCAGTTGGTAGCATCGCTTGTCTGGTCGGCATAAAGCAGGATTTCATTTCCTTTCTTGTTGATAAAGGAGCCTATCACCTCCGGGGTGGTGTAATGGGTGGCGGACAGTCCCAGGTTGAACAGGGCCTGGCCGATGCCCTTGGAAAACATTTCCGCAAAGCCGACGATCGCAGCGGTAAATCCTTCCACGCGTACTCCCTGGGAGTATTCCACATGGTCGATACAATCGCCGATAAAGGTGAAGAGGGAATAGATAATTGCCATGGAGCCGATGGAGTAAATGGCTGTGCCGCCATAGATGGCTCCCGTGTTTCCCGCGTTCACAAAGGCCGCCAGGGCGCCCACCATTGCAAAGACAGAACCGCCGATAATGACCCTGCTCCGCCCGAATTTCTTAAACAGGGGCAGCAGGAGGATGAGGCCGGGTCCCATGGGGGAGAGGGCGATCATAGTAAACTTTGCCTGGATGGCAGCATACTCGCCATAGGCGTTGCCGTTCACCACCCAGCCGCTGTAATATACCTGTGAGATGCCTCTCATGGCATTGAACACCTGGTAGAGCATGATCAGGATGACCAGCATGATCCAATATTTGTCTTTGATACATGCTTTAAACTGTTTCAGGAAAGAGACTTTCTTTACCTTTACTTCCTGTGCCGTGCTGCCTTCCACGCCATACTGGTTCCGTCTCTCCTCTGTGATGCGTTCCCTTGTGTAAAAATACTGCAGGAATGTAAGGGGGACAGCGATACAGCACATCACTGCCATGCAGACCAGATAGCCGGATCTGGTATTGCCGACCATGCCGCTGATGGCGATAAGGATGGTGGGAAACAGGATGGAGATCATCCCGGTGCCGATATTCTTGGTAATCTGTCCGGCCATGGAATTGTTTTTTCGTTGCTTGAAATTCCGGGTGGACAGAGCGGCGGACAGTTCATAGGACATATACCACATGGTATAGCCTACGGAATAGAATAGATTGTAGGCCACAACCACCCACACAGCCATGACTACCGGATTGGAAAAGGGGATCCAGAACAGCATCAGTAAGCTGACCACCATGACGGGCAGACTTAAGATCATCCAGGGCCGCAGTTTTCCCTGGCGGCAGGTGGTTTTGTCAAGAACCTTTGCCATCAGGACATTGGTGACGGCATCCAGGATTTTGGAGAGCAGGGGGAACAATACCATGAAGCTGGCGATCCAAAGTCCCCGGCTGGCAGTGAAGCCCAATACATCCGTCAGATACTGGTTAAAGTAGCTGTTGACAATGGACTGCAGCAACATGGCGCCGAAAGGACCCGCCACATAGCCCAGCCAAAGTTCCTTTTTTCCTACGTTGGCAGAGGTGATCCGGGAATTCCAGAAACTCCCCTGAAAGGCGTTTGCCAGAAAGCCTTTTTCTGATTTTGCTTGATTTGTCATAGTAACCCTCCTGTCCGATGAAGCGGACAATCAATTGATATTGGAATGAGATATCCCAAATTGTCTTCTGTTATTGACCGGTTCTTCCGATGGAAATACCTGTTAAGTACTCATAATATTCCGCTATGGCACTGTGATCCTTTTGTCCGCCGTCATGGCTGTGCATCCACTGCATGATCTCCTGCACGGCAGCAGTCATGGGTACGGGAGCCCCCACGCTGTGGGCGCAGTCCAGTGCGTTGTTTAAGTCTTTGATGTGCAAGTCGATCTTAAACCCCGGCTTATTGTCCCCGGCAATCATCATGGGAGCCTTGGCGTTCATAACGGTGCTGCCTGCAAGCCCGCCTCTGATGGCCTGGAAGACCAGTTCAGGATCCACGCCGGCTTTTTGCGCCAGGGTCAGGGCTTCCGCCAGTGCCTGGATATTGCAGGCCACAATGATCTGGTTTGCCAGCTTGGTGGTGTTGCCGGCGCCCACTTCGCCGCACCGCACGGCGGAGGCTCCCATGCACAGCAGGATATCCCTGCATTTGTCAAAGATTTCCTGTCTGCCGCCTACCATGAAGGAGAGTGTTCCGTCTATGGCCTTGGGCTCGCCGCCGGAGACGGGGGCATCCAGCATCTCGATTCCGTTTTCTGCCAGGGTTCTGCTGATTTCCTGGCTGGCTACGGGATTAATGGAACTGCAGTCCACCAGGATCTGTCCCTTATGCATATGGGACAGCAGTCCCTCTGCGCCCAGGATGACTTCCTTTACCTGGGGGGAGTTGGGGAGCATGGTGAAGATGATATCCGTTTCTTCCCCGATCTGTTTCTTGTCGGAGGGAGAAGCGCCGCAGGCCGCCACTTCCTCCACTGCCTGAATGCTGCGGTTCCAGACCAGTACCTCGTACCCGGCTGAAACCAGGTTCCGCACCATGGGCTTACCCATGATGCCAAGACCGATAAATCCGATTTTCATAGATATCTCCTTTTCTGCGCTGCTCAAGAGGGTGTGTAAACACCCCTATTTGTGTATGACGAGTTTGTGACAGACAGCGCGCGGACACAAAACTCGCAATGGGACATTTTGCGTTACAATGTGTTACTTTTATGAAAGCTATTGTCTGAGCACAATGGCTTCGTATTCCCTTAACTGATCCAGAATGAGACAGTCTTCCTGGATGCCGACGGTTCCGCCGTTCAGTGTATGAACCTCCCGGTATTTAAAATCTGTTTCCAGTCTTATCCCGGAAATCGGCAGGGGCGGGAAATAGCTGTTGGCAAAGCATCCGCTGGTGTTGACCAACTGTATTACCTGCAGCCCTTCCTTTTCGGAAAGCGTCACCTCGAACATGGGGCTGGCATCCGGTGCGAGGCTTGATATATGGGCCAGTTCAAACAGCACATCCTGCATCAGGTTCAGGCTGTTCTGATATCCCTCGTTGTGATACATGGCACCGATCCGGAAAGGGATGGTGATGATCTGTCCCGAACCGCAGGAGTTCATGAGAACGCCTGGAGCGGCGGTGACATGCTGCTGCGTATAGTAGCAGCGTTCCGGGGGACCAAAGGGATGCTCATCGATCAGGTGCAGCCACGTATGGGTGGTTTCGGCGGGCTTTACCACCAGGAGATCCTGGCCGGGGGCAATATATGCGGTGTCCGCGCAGCGCTTTAGAAATTGTCTGTCCTGTTCGTCCAGGGCAAATACCGCAGACATGGCATTGTGCCGGGTTTCCGTGACTTCTTCAATGCCCTGTTCCGGGAGACGTGTTTCCCCGGTGGCGATGAGGGTTCCGCCCTGTCTGGTAAAATCGGCGAAAATGTCTGTCTGGGCAGGCCTTAATCCTTTCAGATCCCCCAGGATGATGGTAGTAATTCCCTGTAGCTGGTCGCCGCTTTGCAGTTCGTCAAGATTCCTTTCGTCAAAGGGGATATGGCTTTCCGTCAAGGCGCGAATCCAACCTGCGGTTTCCGGGTCTGTCCGCTGCCACATACCCCTGCGCAGCAGCAGAACCTTGGCTGCGCTCCTGAGTCCTGTGTAGAGCTCCTGATGGGCTGCATGGAAGGCGAAGACCTTTTTTGTGGGGGCGAAGCCGGATCTGTCCCTGTGGCTGCCCAGGGTGCCCATGATGTACATACTGACACAGCCGCTGTTTGCCAGGTTCTGCCACTGGCGCAGTTCCATCAGGGCGGGGGACACGGAGGTATCCCGGTAGCGGAAGCCCATGAAGTCCACGCTGGCATTGTCGCTGGGGCGGAGCCTCGCCCTGCCCGCGCCAAGGCGGCTGTTGCTGGAGGCACTGTAAACCCACTGGGGGCGTCCGATCTCTGTATTGCTCTCGCTGCGTATGTAATCCAGGTTGTTCATGCACAGGTCTTCCCGGATGGACTTGACCAGGGTGCGCATTTTTGCCTTGTGTTTCTCTGTGACGCCCTTTTTAAAGGCCATGTATTTCAGGTAGTCGGGATTGTGAAAATCGTCTGTCAGGGGTATTTCCAGGCCGAATTGTTCCCGGAATCTGCTGACGCAGTTGTCACAATGGCAGGGACCGTAATATTTCCCGCTGTAATCCACTACCAGGAAACCGCTCATGTTACAGAATACGCCGTCAAAGGGAAACCTGGTCAGAACCTCCTCCAGGATCTCGAACATGACAGTCTGCTGATAATCCCCGTTGGGGCAGACCTGTACATCGCCGTTATAGTTCATGATCTCCCCTTTGGAAGTGCGATAAGCCCATTCGGGATGTTTTTCATACAGGTCGTAATGCACCTTGGAAAAATCAGTCCTTGCGATGACCCGTATTCCCTCCTCGTGGCAGGCATCGATCAGCTGCGCCAGACTGTCGCCGTGGAGGAAGCCGCTGACGGAGTGGTACGGATGTTCCGACTTGTAGCTTGCCAGGATTCCGGCGCTGTTTAATGTGACCACGGTAGCGCCGAAGTCCTTCAGTTCCTTTGCGTATTCCCGGGCGTTGATCTGTTCCATGTCTATTTCACGCAGGTTGGTCTGTATCATGCGCCAGGGATAGTTTTGCCACCAATGTTTTTCCAATATTTGCTCCTTTCTGTTCCGGTTTTGCATCTGCCCTCCTGGTATCCGATTATCGTAACGAACCAGACAGGGTATTGAATTGTTATTGTTTATGAGCAGACCCCTTGAGGAAGTTTGCTGCCCAGGCAGCATGCGGGTCGTGCGGTGAGTAGGGGAGAAAAGCATTCCCTATTCGATTCTTATGGGAAATTACGTCCTGGTCAGCAGGCTTTTTCTGGTGACCAGGTTGACAAAGTTTCCGCTTCCCTTATAAGCCTGGATGTTTTCGAATACATAACGCAGCATCCGTTCTTCACGGTCGGGGAGCTGGGGGGTGATATGGGGTGTAATGATGACGTTTCCCATATCCCAGAAAGGGCTTTCCGGGGGCAGGGGTTCTGTCTCAAAGGTATCCAGTCCAGCTCCGGCGATCCGCCTGTTCTGTAGTGCGTCGATCAAAGCAGGCTCATCCACCAGAGCTCCCCGTCCCATGTTGATCAGATAAGCAGATTCTTTCATGGCCGCCAGTTCCCCGGCGCCAATCATGTGCCAGGTACTGTCATTGAGTTCAATGCAGAGTGCCACATAATCACATCTGGACAAAAAGTCTTTTAAGTCATCCCCGTCCCGGGAACCGAACATTTCGTTAATGTTTGACTCCTGTTTCCTCGTCCGCCGCCATCCAAGGACTGTCATGTGAAAGTCCTTGCAGAGCCGTGCCAGTTCCAACCCGGTCTTTCCCGCGCCGATAATGCCTACGGTTTTCCGGTACATGCCGGTCCGCATGAAATACTCCCGGCCTGCGGCCCACTGGTGGGCGGCCTGGGCACGCTGCAGTCCCGGCAGGTCGTAGGTCAGCGCCATCATGAACATCAGCGCGTGTTCCGCCAGAGCCGGGGCACTGCGTCCGCTGGAACTGGTGAGGATGATCCCCCTGTCAAACAGTTCCTGTGAAACGGACTTTTCCACACCGGCACGGCAGCAGTGGATCCATTTCAGGTTGGGACTTTCCAGTACACAATCCTCCACGTCCCCATTCATGATGGCCACATCCACGTCCCTGGATGCCAGGGCAATCTTTTCCCTTGCGTCGGGACCGTAGGGCATACAGAAAATGACCTCGGCGGGAGCCAGGGCGGCTCTCAGCTTTTCCTTATTCTCAGGCCCAATCATGGCTGTTACAATTGCTTTTTTGATTTCCGGCATAATGCTTCCCCATTCTCCTTTCAACTTTTTAGATTCCTGCACTTGCATGAAATTACACGTATTCTCTAATAGTAAGTGTACAGTAGTTCATTCCAAATAAAGAATAAAATATTGCCTTTAAGAGCAATATTTTGCACCAATATGGCATAAAAACAAAATTTTGATTGCCACAGCAAGATTTTGACTCTTTGGCAGATTGTGAATGTGCTATGATAAGTGTGCATAGAAAAGCTCTTGACAACAGAATTCATTCTGATATACGTGATAATAGAATTTATTCTATTATATGTGTCGGATTCACCGGCATGGTGAGAAGAAACAAGGAGAGAGGCCATGGATTTGAGAAAAGAAGCTGACAGGATCATAGGCGATGCATTGCGGAAAGTGATGCCGGATGAGGCGGTTGCCCGGGCATTGGCGGGTAAAAGCTTTGGCAGGGGCAGGGTATATCTGGTGGCAGCAGGAAAAGCGGCATGGCAGATGGCAAAAACAGCCGCCGCGATTCTGGGGGACAGACTGCAGGCAGGGGTATGTGTGACAAAATATGGGCATGTAAAGGGCGATATACCAAAGGTTCAATGTTTTGAAGCGGGACATCCTGTGCCGGACGAAAACTCTTTCAGGAGTACCCAGGCAGCCCTGGATCTGGTGAGTGACTTAAAAGAAAAAGATACGGTCATTTTCCTGCTGTCAGGAGGAGGATCCGCCCTTTTTGAAAAACCCCTGATTCCCGGACAGGAGCTTTCGGATATTACAGAACAGCTTCTGGCCTGCGGGGCGGACATCACAGAGATGAACATTCTGCGCAAGCGGCTCTCCGCCGTAAAAGGAGGACGGTTTGCAAGAATATGCGCTCCCGCAGATGTGTATAGCATTGTGTTAAGCGATATACTGGGGGATCCGCTGGATATGATTGCCTCCGGTCCTGCGTATCCTGACAGCAGTACCTGTGAGCAGGCGCTGGCGGTGGCGGAAAAGTACAGGCTGCGGCTCAGTGACCGGGCAGTGGGTCTGTTAAAGGAGGAGACGCCCAAGGAACTGGACAATGTGGAAACTGTCATTACGGGCAGTGTCAGAAATCTGTGCCTTGGGGCGGCGCAGGCCTGTGAGGAATTGGGATACCGGCCATTTATCCTGACTGACCGGCTCTGCTGTGAGGCCAGGGAGGCGGGAAGCTTCCTGGCTTCCATTGCAAAAACCTACCAGGATTCGGAACAGAGTCTGGCCTTTCTGGCAGGGGGCGAGACCATTGTACACCTGTCCGGAACCGGAAAGGGGGGACGGAACCAGGAACTGGCGCTTGCCGCAGCAGAGGGCATTGCCGGTCTGAGGGATACCGCCATATTCAGTATCGGGAGCGATGGAACGGACGGACCCACAGATGCCGCCGGAGGATATTGTGACGGAGATACGAAGGAATGCCTGAGAGATAAAGGGATTGATATTTACAGGGTATTACAGGATAACAATGCCTACATGGCATTGGAGGAAACGGGAGGACTGATCAAAACAGGAGCAACCGGAACGAATGTCAATGACGTTGCGGTGTTGCTGATTAAAAGGGAAGAGGTGGAAAACGGGATATGAAATATATACGTCAGTTGTGTATCATTTTTATTTTTTCTTTTCTTGGAGAACTGTGCCATGCTGTGATTCCACTTTCCGTACCCCCATCCGTCTATGGGATGGTTCTGCTGTTTGCGGCATTAAAGCTGAAAATCGTGCCAAAGGAGGCAGTGAGGGAAGCCGGAAGCTTTCTGGTTGCGCTGCTCCCATTGGTCTTTGTAGTCCCAGCAGTGGGGCTTCTGGAGCATTGGCACATGATTGTGGGCCGTGCTGTCGCTTTTGGGTGCCTGATTTTTGTTTCTATGATCCTGACGTTTGGGGTGTCGGGGCTTATAACACAGATTTTTATAAGGAGTAGGAAGTGATGCGGGAGGCTCTGGGGGACAATTCTTTTTTCTGTATTTCATTGACAATGCTGGCATTTTGCATAGGGAATGCCATGCAGAATAAGTGGAAGCATGCCATTTTGAATCCGATCCTGATCGGGGCGGGGATTGTGATGATTGTGCTGTGTCTGCTGGATGTTCCGGTGGCAGACTATCAGGAGGGCTGCAGACCTCTGTCCTGCCTGATGGCACCGGCAACGATCTGCCTGGGCATTTCTTTTGCCGAGCAGGCAGAAAAGTTGAAGAGGCATATGGCGGCAATGATTGCGGGTGTGGTGGCCGGAACTGTCTGCAGCCTGAGTTCAGTTGCCGTTATGGCTTACTTATTCGGCATGGACAGGGCGATGACAATTTCTGTATTACCGAAAAGTGTCACAACCGCCATAGGCGTGGCAATCAGCGAGCAGGTGGGAGGGATCGGAGCCGTTACGACGGCTGCGATTATTCTGACAGGGATCCTGGGCAATATGGCAGGGCCTGTTATGACAAGGCTGTTCCATATTGAAGAGGAGGTTGCGCAGGGTGTGGCATATGGCACGGCATCCCATGTGATTGGCACAGCACGTGCCATGGAACATTCGTCCCTGGCCGGCGCTGCGGGCAGTCTCGCACTGACAGTGGCAGGGCTGTTGACATCCCTGTTTTTTTCAGTATTATGAAGGGATTCATGAAGGCCCCGGATCTTATTGAATTAGAATCGGTGGCTTTCAGATAATAAGAGGAGGATTGTGTTATGCGGAACAGAATAAGTTTCAATGACGGCTGGCGCTTTGCCAAAACAGCGGATCTGCCGGATTGTATGCCGGAGGATTGGGAAAAGGTACGGCTGCCTCATACCTGGAATGCGGAGGATGGCCAGGATGGAGGGAATGATTACTGGCGCGGAACGGCCATGTACTGCAAGGCTTTTTCCATTCCGATTTCTGAGGGCAGGGCGGTACTGGAATTTGCGGGTGCGGCCATGACTGCTGAAGTGTTTCTTAACGGGAAAAAGCTTGTCCGGCATGAGGGTGGATATTCCACTTTTCGGGTGGACATCACAGAGAATCTGCGAGAGCAAAATCTGCTCTGTGTCTCTGTGGATAACGGTATAAATGACCGGGTATACCCACAGAAAGCTGATTTTACATTCTATGGCGGACTGTATAGGGATGTCGCCCTGATTACTGTGTCCCAGGAGCATTTTGAACTGATAAAGGATGGTACGCCAGGAATCAGGATCACTCCCGAGGTAAAAGGTACCAAGGCAGTCGTAGTCGTGGAAACATGGCAGGTGGGGGGAGACCGGGTGAGATTCACTGTCACGGGGAACGGGCAGACAGTCACGGCGGAGATCCCGGTGGAAGAGGGTAGCGCCGGTGCTGCGTTGGAACTGGAGGATGTACGTCTGTGGGATGGTGTCCGTGATCCGTTTCTATATGAAATCAGCGCCGAACTTCTCCGGGAAGGGGAGGTAAAAGATGTTCTGCACGGCAGATTCGGCTGCCGTACCTTTGGGTTCGATGCCCGGAAGGGGTTTTTGCTGAATGGAAGGGAGTACCCGCTGCGGGGTGTCAGCCGCCACCAGGATTGGAAAGGGTTGGGCAATGCATTGACATTAAAGGAACATCAAAGGGACATGGAAATCATCCGGGAGATGGGGGCTAACACCATTCGTCTGTCTCATTACCAACATGCCCAGGAATTTTATGATTTATGCGACCAGTACGGTCTCATCGTATGGGCGGAAATACCATATATAACAGCCCATATGCCGGGTGGCAGGGAGAATACGGTTTCCCAGATGCGGGAACTGATTACCCAGTGCTACAACCATCCCTGTATTTGCTGTTGGGGGCTTTCCAATGAGATTACTGCTGCAGGTAATGTAACGGCATCGCCGGATACCATGGAAGATCTGTTGGACAATCACAGGCTGCTAAATGGCCTGTGTCATAAATTGGACGGAACCAGACCCACTGCCATGGCTCATGTTTTTATGCTGGAAACGGACAGCCCTCTGATAGAAATTGCAGATATTGGCAGTTATAACCTGTATTTTGGCTGGTATCTGGGTGAACTGACACAGAATGACAGCTTTTTTGACACATACCATGATAAATATCCGGAAAGAGTGATCGGCTTTTCAGAATATGGCGCGGATGCCAATCCCCAGTATCAGGCGGAAAAACCTGAAAAGGGCGACTATACGGAAAGTTACCAGTGCCTTTACCATGAGCATCTTCTGGAGTGTATTGAGACCCGCCCCTGGCTGTGGGGCACCCATGTGTGGAATATGTTCGATTTTGCCGCCGACGGACGAGACGAGGGCGGCAAGCATGGAGAGAACCAGAAAGGGTTGGTGACTTTTGACAGAAAGGTGAAAAAGGACGCGTTCTACCTGTACAAGGCGGCGTGGAGCAGTGAGCCTTTCGTACATATCTGTGGGAAACGCTACCGAGATCGTGAAAATGCGGAAACCGAGGTCAGGATTTACTCAAACCAGCCATCGGTAACCCTATTCGTGGACGGCGCGGAGCGGGAAACCATAAGCGGGCACAGGGTATTTGTGTTTCGGGTGCCCATATCCGGCGAACATGAAATCAGGGTAACTTCCGGTGAATGCAGTGATACCATGGTGATCCGGAAGACGGATATGGCGAATCCAGACTACAGTATGCTGAACAAGGAAGCGGTGGTAAACTGGTTTGATGCAGAAGTCTTTCGGGAAGATTGTTATTCCATCAAGGATACGCTGGGCATCCTGATGCAGAACCCTAGGTCGGCAGCCATTGTGAATCACATGATGGATGTCGCCCGGGCTTCCCGTGGGGAGGTGGCACAGGCTGCAGCAGGGAATGCCAGCCTGGAGAAAATGATGGCAGGCATGACATTGGAAAGTCTGCTGAAGATGGCAGGGCCTGCTGTCATGCAGGAACAGATTAAATCATTAAACATGGCGTTGCAGCAGATTCAGAAATAGTATGAAAACAGCGATGATAGCAAGAAAATAAATATAGGGCTAGTCATACAAAATAGGTGTATAGTTATATAGGCAACTTATATAGATTCGAACCAATACTTGCATAAAAAGCAGGATTGGTTCGAATTTTGTATTCATTATTTACTTTGCTATGTATTATCGTATCAAAATGGCAAGATTTGCAAATCGAGATGATTGTAGACGGGTAATATTAATCTATATCTGATTTACGATGGAAAATAGTATTTTTTTTGATTATTATACATCTACTTTAACAATGGTGAGAAAGGCAGATGATTTAAAGACAGTTTTTTTCAATTGGCAAAGTAGAAACTTTTCGACAATAAGCGGTCATGTATCATCAATAATCTATATTTTATGTAACATAATGAAGTATTGCGTAAGCGAAAAAAGTCGAAAATTTTGAACTGGCAAGAATGCAGGAAATTTTGCCTGTATAGTCGGTTCCCATAAAAGAACGTTGGGGATATAATGAAACACATATTTGGAGGATAAGAAATACGAATTACGGCGGATATGGGAGAATTGATCAGAGGACTAAGGGAGACACGGGGGATTGCGAGGAGGGAACTGGCAGAACAGTCGGGCATTAGCATATCACACCTGGAAAAGATTGAGTCAGGGCAGAGAAGTCCGGGAATGGGTACATTCATCAGGATAATGACAGAACGGGATGTGAATATCAGCCTGCATGAAAATTCCCCTGTGATTTACCAGGGAGTTTTGATATGCTTGCGGGATGCAAGACCTGCCGTCACAAACTTCTGCCTGTTTTGTATGGCAGTGTTCCGGTTTGTGGCGCATGGTGTTTTATCCGGCGTGGCATTGGCAAGCCGGAAAAGGTACTTGTGACCGGTATTGGTTTGAGACAAGAGGAATGAGGAGGTGCATGGGTGAAAATCCTGATAGAGGAAATTCATATAAATGAAGGACGGCGCAGCCTGGATCCGATCCATGTCCGGGAATTGGCGGACAGCATCCGGGAACTGGGGCTTCTGAATCCCCCAACGGTTGAAAGGGACAATACTACTACAACACAAAGTGTGTTACTTGTTAAGTTGATTGAACCGCCGTGTACCGAACGGTATGCACGGTGGCTTGCGTACCACAATTTGATACAATGCACCCAAGCATGAGTTTGGGTGCAAATTTTAACGATAGGAATTTATTCAGAAGAATATCCCAGTTTCAACTATGAAATTTATTAGTGACTCACTAATTTGTTAATATCTTGTATCTCTAAAGTCAGCAGACTATAATTTGGTTTAGCAAATCTAATTAAGAAATGAAACTCAGGAGGTACTTCTTATGTTGAGTGAAAATGTAAAAAAATTGCTGGCAGAGAATATGTGGGATTTAGCTACCTGTGCCGATAATGAGCCGAATGTCGTTCCCGTGGCGTTCAAGGACATAACGGAAGATGGGAAGCTGTTGGTGGGTGATGTATTCCTTGAGACCACGCTGAACAATCTGAAGGCAAACGGCGGCAGGATTGCCATTTCCGTATATGATGCAAAATCTCTGGAAGGCTACCAGATTAGGGGCGTTGCGGAGTATGTGACAGAAGGTGCGGTGGTTGATACGTTTAAGGCCATGGTGGAAAAAATGTTCAATGGAGCGGCTACCGCAAAGGGCGCGCTGGTTATTACACCGGAAAAGGTGATCGTGACTACCCCTGGAGCGGAAAACAAAAAAGTTCTATAAGGCGGACAAAAAGCGGCGGGTGCAGAGCCCATAAAAATGCTCTGTACCCGTTTTGCATATGGAAAATAATAGTTGTGTGATGTCAAAGCTATATAGCCATGCTGTGGGGCTGCGTGGCTTATAACACTGTGGGAGGAAATTATGAAAGCCTATATTGATCCGGAAAAATGTATTGGCTGCGGGGCCTGCATCGCAGAATGCCCGGAACACGCAATCATTATGCTGCCGGGTTTTCGGAGTGAGGTACAGGCTGCAAAATGTAGCGGCTGCGGGCATTGTGTGGAACTTTGCCATCGAAAGGCGCCGGTATTGCGTGATGAGGGTATCATGCCAGGTCACGGATAACGGCGTCAATATCCCTGCTTATCACAATGGAGCGGTCTTCTAATAATGCGGGATAGCAGGGATTGGTGAGGTTTACGCTTGCATAAACGGCGTCCGGATTTTTTGCTGCCATGTTCCAGAAAGGAAACTTTATGACGCCCGGCGAATTGAAGCCGACGCCCAGCTCAAGGTATAAAATCCTGCCGGTTTCGTGGCATGACAGGTATTCTTCATAGCGGTCATGTGCAGTATGCCAGCCTTCATCGCGGACGAAGGTATCATCCCAGAACAGGTTAAAGTCCATTTCCCGTCCGCATTTTGGGCAGTGCGGGATAAGTTCTGCGGGTGTCCGCATATCCCTGGTCTCTGCCATCATTTTTTTCAGGGTTTCGTAATTGTCATAAGTGGCAGTGTGGCAGGGTTCCTGGCATTGGAAGAGCCCGAAATCGCCCTGGGTATAGCACAGCTTTTCTTTCGGGAAGCAGGAGCGTTGGAAAGTATGGTCGATGTTGGTAATCAGGACAAAATAATCTTTCCCGGACAGAAGTTCCAGCAGTTTCTTGTGGGTATCTTTTGGAATCTCTTCATAGCGGTTGATCCATGCCCAGCGTGACCAGTAGGCCCACCGCTCTTCATTGGTTTCAAAGTCCGCAAAACAGCCGGTATACATATCTGTCATGCCATATTTATTCACGGAGTCTCCAAAATGCTTTTTCAGGCGTTCCCCGGCGAATTCGTATCCTGCGGAAGCGGAAAGGCCGCTCCCGGCGCCGACGATCACGGCATTAGCTTTCTCAAAGGCCAGACGGAGCTTTTTCAGTTCCTTTTCATAGTAACTTGATTTTTTGTTGATATAAAGGGATAATGATATGGGGATACGCAGAAAAAGAATGAGTTGAGGTGATCATATGTATAAACCCAAATTAGACAAGGATATCCGCTGTCCGCTGGAATATGGCCTGGATGTGTTCGGGGGTAAATGGAATTCCCGGATCATCTGTGTGCTGGCGGCAAAAAATACATTGCGGTACAGTGAACTGCGCAGTGAGCTTACCAATATTACGGATGCGGTTCTTGGCGCTTCGTTAAAGGCGTTGATGAAAAACGGTATGATAAACCGGCAGTCCTATGATGAAATCCCTCCCAGGGTGGAATATTCCCTTACGGAGAAGGGGCTGTCTGTCGTCCCCATTTTGCAGAGCATCTGTCAGTGGTCGGGCGCTTATCATAAAGAGGATACGGAACATACCATGCAGCATTGTCAGAAGTGTGATTATAATGGCGGCGGGAGATAATGGCGGGGAGGTGTGTGGAAAATGGGTCAGTTAGAAAAAATACGGACGCTGAACAGTCTACTTTTGAAAGAAGCGCCGGAGTACAGGCAGCAGGCGGCACAGTTTGCGTAAGATACGGAGAGCCAGAGGCGTCTGCTCCGAAGTCTGATGAATGTATGTTATCCCGGAAAGCGCCTGAGCCCAGAATTCCTGCGCTTGCAGGATGAACTGTTAGCAGAAGAACGGGAAGAAAAAAGGGTAGTAGATGTTATGGAGCTGCCGGCCGTGAATTCAGACAGCCATATCTCCCTATGGCAGGGGAATATTACATGTCTGAAGGCGGATGCTATTGTGAATGCGGCTAATTCGCAGATGCTTGGCTGCTTCATTCCGTGCCATGCCTGTATCGACAATGCTATTCATTCGGCGGCAGGGCTGCAGCTTAGGGAAGAGTATCTGGAGCTGATGCGGGCTCAGGGACATGAGGAGCCTGTGGGCAGGGCAAAGATAACAAAGGGATACAACCTTTCTGCAAAATTTGTACTGCATACGGTGGGGCCGGCAGTATCGGGAACCGTTACGAAGGAAGATGAAAAAAACCTGGAATCCTGTTACCGTTCCTGCATGGAACTGGCAGAAGCCAATGGGATCAGGAGCATTGCATTCTGCTGTATTTCGACGGGGGTATTCTGTTTCCCCAACGAACGGGCGGCGGAGATTGCCGTCAGGACAGTCCGAAAGTGTCTGGAAGGTTCAGGTATTCAAAAAGTGGTTTTAATGTGTTTCAGGATTATGACAAAAGGATTTATGATGCTATCCTGCGTTAAGTTGTGTGGAAGAAGATGAGAGAATGGAAACAAAATGTGAAAATATTTATAAAGAAAATTTCCCTTTTTGGGAGAAAATATCCGATGCAGACAGGGAGTACATCTGCCAAAATTCTCATATGCTTACTTACCCAAAGGGAAGGAATATCCATAACGGCGAAGAATGTTCCGGCGTAATCTTCGTCTGTTCCGGGAGCCTGCGCCTTTATATGATGTCGGATGAGGGAAAGGAGATCACGCTTTACCGTCTGCACAGAGGCGACTTGTGTATGCTGTCTGCCTCCTGTGTGCTGGATGCCATCACGTTTGATGTATTCGTAGATGCGGAGGAGGACAGCCAGTGCTGTGTGGTCAGCGGGCCTGCTTTTGCAGCAGTATCGCGGCGGAATACGGAAATCCGTATATTTGCGTTGGAAACTGCGGTCAGCCGCTTTTCGGATGTGATGTGGGTTATGCAGCAGGTTTTGTTTATGAGCATGGATAAGCGTCTGGCAATCTTCCTTTCGGACGAATCGGCAAGGACTGGTTCGGATATCATTGCGCTGACGCACGGGCAGATTGCCCGGTATATGGGTTCTGCCCGTGAAGTGGTATCCCGGATGCTGAAATATTTTGCCGGTGAAGGGATTGTGGAGGTTTCCAGGGGTAGCGTTACGATCCTTGACAAAAAGCACCTCCATGATCTAGCCCTTTAACATGGCGAGGATATCTGCTTTCGGTCTCGCACCGGCCGACTGGCTTATGACGTTTCCGTTTTTGATCACAGCCAGTGTGGGGATGCTCATGACATGGAATCTCTGTGCCAGTTCCGGTTCCTGATCTACGTTGATCTTGCCTATCAGATACTGCGGGTTTTCCGCTGCGATCTCTTCCACTATGGGGGATACCATGCGGCAGGGGCCGCACCAGTCGGCGTAGAAATCCAGGAGTACGGGCTTTTCGCTGGTTCTTACAGAATCGAAGTTGTCTTTGTTTACATGGATTATGGACATAATCAGTACCTACCTTTCTTTATTTCTGCGCTGCTTTTAGCGCATTTTTTTATCTGTTGACAGTGTACCATATCTTGTTTACTGCTTCTGTGATGGAGTCACATTGTTGCTGATTCCCAATAAACCAGAGAGGGAGCAGGTTACTTATAAATTTCATGGTATCTTGAATTCTGCAGGGTTCTGGCTTATTATATTATCGTCATATGACGGAAAAGGAGTGTATAGACGGATGAAACAGATCATGGATTTATTTCTGACTTTTGGCAGGATAGGGGCGCTTACGTTTGGCGGCGGGTATGCCATGCTCTCCCTGCTGGATTATGAATGTGTTGAGAAGAAAAAATGGCTCACAGCAGATGAGCTGATGGATGTCACGGTCATTGCGGAATCCACGCCGGGACCGATTGCGATAAACTGCGCCACCTATACGGGATATAAGCTGGCCGGTATGAGAGGCGCGTTTTTTGCGACCGTCGGCATGGTCCTCCCATCGTTCCTTCTGCTTTTTGCCATTTCTGCTTTTTTTGAAAATATGCTGGTTGTCGGGATGATTGAGAAAGCTTTCAGGGGAATCCGGATTGCGGTTTCCATTCTGATCATACAGGCGGCAGTCAGGATGATACGGAAGATGATGAAAAAATCCCCGGATAGAAAGGCCCAGATGTTCCTTGTCATTTTCTTTTTCCTTGCCGCATTAGCCATGAATATTGCCGGAATGCATACTTCCACGGTATATTTTATTATTTGCAGCGGTTTCATTGGCCTGGCGCTCTTTGGGAGGCCGGGAAATAAAAAAGCGGGGAGGGATGGTCTGTGATTTATATAAAGCTTCTGGCTGCTTTTTTGAAAATCGGTTTATTTTCCTTTGGTGGCGCATACGGCGCGATTCCCCTTATCCGGGATGTAGTCCTTGAGAACCAGTGGATGCGGAGATGTTTTCAAATCTTATCGCGCTGAGCGAGTCCACGCCCGGCCCGATCATGGTAAATATGGCTACTTATGTGGGAAGTAAGCAGGGAGGCTTCCTGGGAGCGTTGGCTGCGACAACCGGAGTAGTCCTGCCTTCGTTTTTGATTCTGCTGGCAGTTACGATCCTGTTCCATAATTTCCTGAAACGTAAAAAGGTGCAGGCTGTGTTAAAAGGGGTAAAGCCGTGCTTAATGGGAGTGATCCTCGCTACGGGCATCTATATGGCAGTTTCCATATGTATTCCTTCCGGGGTATCCAGCCATCTGGCAGGAACACAGGGTATAGGAAGCATTTTTCTGGCAGTTGACCCGGCGGCGTGCGTCCTTTTGTCTGTTCTTGGGCTTGTCACTGTGTTGTACCGGGCTGTCCGGAAAAAGGATTTCCCGCCTGCCGCATTGCTGTCACTGGCGGCGGTTCTGGGGTGCATTTTTTATTCATGACAGGGGAGGGGCAGTTAAAAAATGAGTTACTCATAAATTCCATAGTATCTTGATATCCAGTGTTTTCAATGGTACTGTATTATCGTCATATGCCGGAAATGGAGGTGGGTGTATGGGAAGGCCAGTACGGCGCAGGAGGATCTGTTTTGAACCAAAATATGACAGTTTTGCCCCATGCGGCGCAAAGAGCAGGGAGCAGGTTCTGCTGACAGTGGATGAATTTGAGGCGGTCCGTCTGATCGACCATGAAAAGAAGACTCATGAGCAGTGTGCCAGGCAGATGGGGATTTCCCGCACTACGGTCACGGAAATGTATGAAAGGGCCAGGACGAAGATCGCGGACTGTCTTGTGGGTGGAAAGGCGCTTTGTATTTCCGGCGGGAATTATGCGCTCTGTGACGGCTCTGCATGGAGGTGCTGCGGCAAAAAATGTGACAGAGCCAGAGCTGCGGCTGAAATTGAAGGTGAAAGAAAGGAAGATGGGATCATGAAGATTGCGGTTACTTATGAAAATGGAAATGTATTCCCGCATTTTGGGCATACAGAGCAGTTTAAGGTTTATGAGATTGAAGACGGGAACGTTGCCGGGGCGCAGGTAGTGGAAACAAACGGGAGCGGACATGGCGCTCTTGCAGGGATGCTGTCTGCGTTGAATGTGGACACGCTGATTTGCGGCGGGATCGGGGCAGGCGCGCAGACTGATCTGGAAGAAGCAGGCATCCACTTTTATGGAGGCGTATCCGGCAGTGCAGATGAGGCTGTGGATAAACTGCTTGCAGGAAACCTGGCGTTTGACCCGGATGTCCACTGTGACCATCATGGGGAAGGTCATCATCATGGAAACGGGCATGGCTGTGGGGAAGATAAGCATGGCTGTGCAGGAAATGGGGGTGAATGTCTGTGAGCAGGTATGAATTTACAAAGAAACTGGAAACAGGAAATGCGATTATAGACAAGGAACACAGGGAGTTGTTTCAGGCAGTGAACAAACTCCTGGAAGCCTGTAGTGAGGGTAAAGGAAGGGCTTCCATGGATGAAACAATAAAATTCCTGAACAATTATGTGAACCAGCATTTTTCACATGAGGAGCAGCTTCAGAAACAGAGCGGTTATCCTGGGATAGCGGCACATAAGACATTCCATGAAAAATACAAAAAGACGTTGAAAGAAATTACATCTCGAATATCCGTGTCCGGGCCAACGATATCAGAACTTGGAAAGTTGAACGGGCATATCAGTGTTTTGATTTCCCATATCAGTACAGAGGATAAGCGGTTGGGTATATTTTTAAATCAGGCATAGACAGGGAGGTGCGTTCAATGCGTGAAAGTGAAAACTGTTCCCATAACTGCCGGGAATGTGGGAGCGACTGTGCGGAAAGAAGAGAACCACAGAGCTTTTTGGAGGAACCAAATGCTGGAACCCATGTGAAAAAGGTAATCGGCATTGTCAGCGGGAAAGGCGGTATGGGAAAGTCCCTGGTGACTTCCCTGTAGGCATCTGCCATGCAGAAAAAGGGATACCGGTGCGCTGCTTTGGACGCTGATATTACGGGACCTTCAATTCCCCGTATGTTCGGCATCTGGAAGAAAGCGGCCAGCAATGAAACAGGGATACAAGAATGGGTGTATGCGAATCTGACAAGTTATGTTATTACGCATAGAAAATTACTCCCTAAAAAGGAGATTTTCTTTACAGAAAAAGCACCGGCTGATCTCGTAAAGGAATAAAAAAATAAAGAGGGGAAAAGCATTTGGATCTGTGGAGGAGCAAACATAGTCCAACAATTAGTTCAAAAGGATCTGATTGATGAATACTACATTTCTGTTATTCCAACAGTGTTAGGTTCTGGTATCCGGCTTTTTGGAACAACGCCAGATGAAATCAAATTAAAGTTAATTTATACACAAAACTATAATGGAATCGTCGAGTTAGTTTACGCACGCAGATAATTGGTTGCTAATGTGGACAGCCGATTGAAAATGGTAATAATCTTTTGGGTGCAAAAAATAACGATAGCCTCTCTGAAAAATGGGTTATCGTTATTTTTTACACTCTGAAAAATCAAAAATGCGGCAGTACCGAATAATAAAACGATAGCCGCCTATGCTTGGGTGCATCTGCCTTTCTGAAAAGTGTTCATTTTAGGGCATTTGCGGAATTGATGCTAGAAAAAAGAATACAGGATATTACCGTGCAGGAATTAGTAGACAAAGCTGATATTCATAGGGCAACTTTTTATTCACACTACCATGATATTTATGATTTATATGAACAGATTGAAAGTGATATGATTAGCGAGTTTAGTTCCATTATGAAGAATGATCCGATACATAGTTATGAAAACCTGTTTGAAACGCTGATTGATTATATATACAACAATTCCATGCTTTGTAAAATGCTTTTGAGCAAAAAAGGAAACCGCAGTTTTCAATCTCATGTATTTTCACTTTTGTTGAAAAAGTATATACAAATATATATCTTTGAAGAAAAGCAGGCAGTTATTACGGAAGAAATAAAGTATTTGATAAATTATCATATACAGGACTGCATTGCAATTTTAAGTCACTGGCTCGAAAATGGGCTGTCCTATCCAAAGGAAAAAATGAAGCAGCTTATGATAAATGTGGATAATAATATGGACGTGCTTTTTACCAATTATTAAACGTTTGTAAGAGCAAAAAGGATACCGGGGAATGACAGTATATCTATCATCATTTTCCGGTGTTTATCCATTGAATTTATAGCCGACACCTAACACGGTTTTTATGTAGGTATGGTTTTTGCTGTCCGGCTCTATCTTTTCCCGTAGATTGTAAATCACGTTGACAACACTCGAATGGCAGTTATCGCTATCCATGTTCCAAACGGCTCCAAAAATCTGTTCTTGTGAGAGGACAATTCCGGGATTGGAATCTTCCCTGCTTAGGCTTTTCACATGGGAAGGATCACGCAAGGTTTCAATTTCACCTTCTGTTTTTCTTAGTGGTTCGTCCGCTGCTTCCAGTACAATATCCGTCCCGGCAGGACTGGCGGCGTTCACTGTGTAATCAAGGTATTTTTTTCGTGAAGTTGACAGATTTGCTGTCAAAATTCGGGGCTTGTACCGCAAAAGAACGGTTAAGGGTTTCTAAGTTTCTAGGCATATTCTTTTTGTGCCTTGGTATCATAATGCTGTTCCTTTCGTTGGGATAAAAAATGTACGCATATCCGCATTCTCTAAAGTCAATAGTTTCACTTTCTTGTCTATTCCTCCGGCATATCCCGTAAGGCTTCCGTTTGTCCCGACTACTCTGTGACAGGGGACGATAATGGAAATTTCATTGTGTCCGACTGCGCCGCCTACTGCCTGTGCGGACATTCGGGAAAGCCCTTTCTGCCCGGCTATCTCTTTTGCGATTTCCCCGTAGGTGACAGTTTTTCCGTAGGGTATCTTTTGCAGGATTTTCCATACAGAAAGCTGAAAAGGAGTGCCAATCATATGAATAGGCGGCAAAAAAGGCGGCTCGCTGCCCGAAAAATAGACGGTAAGCCATTCTAAAGTCTGTTCAAGGATAGGCGTATCTTTTTCTTCATGTTCCGGGTCAAGGTGGTCTGCGTAATATTTTTCCCCGTCAAACCATAGCCCGGTCAGCCCCGTTTCATCAGCGGCAAGAAGAATACCGCCGATTGGCGATTGATAATGAGTTATATATTGCATTGGTTGCACCCTTTCACTATATGTTAAGTATTGGTTAGCGTCAGCCGGGGCTTCGTCCCGCATAGTCATTGTATAACAGCGCAGGGGAGTAATCACCGTAATTTTATAGTCAATAAAATCATGTTCCCTGCCTGTTTTTTGACACATACGGTGTCTTGCCATATTGCGCCATTCGGTAACGCTTTCCTCGTCTTTCCATTCGGATTTACTAAGCAGTTTTCCCTTTGTGGAAAGGCTCTCAAAGCGTTCTGCACCAATAAAGCCGTCTGCCTTTGCCAATTCCGCGGAATGCTCTAATTCCGTTTTCAAGGAAGCAGCCATATTCAGATAGTCGTCTATTTCATCATTCCCACCAAAATTGTTTGGGGGCTTGGTGTCCCCTGAAAAGAAACGGCGATAAGGAATAGCCATAGCTTCCGGCGTTAGAAACAGACACTATATCCTCAATCCAGGCAATCGGAAGTTCAATATTTTCTGCAATTATATCTAAGGCAGTACATAGGTTTCCAATCACTGCTGCCGTTTCTTTTTCCGTTTCTCCATTCAAGACAGATACATAAAACGCATTTTCAGCAGTATATAACGGTTCAAGTCCCCTTTCCGTTAGACTGTTGTTTCCGGCAGCTTTCATCAAAAATGCCGTAATAGAGGGGCGCAGGAAACCATTCATACCATTTTCTACAATCAAATATGTTTTTCCATGAGATATTTTTTATCTACAATTCTTGTGTAGTATGTTCCTGCATTGCAGGTAAGGAAACGTCCTGTTTCTATGATAAATTTAGTTTGCAGGCTGTGACGGTTTACTTCGTCAAGTTCACTTATCGTTTCGGATAACAGTTTCAAATCAACGGGACGGTCTTTGGCGTTGTCATATACTGTGCCAATCCCGCTTCCAAAGTTTATAAACTCTATTTTTCTATCCAATAAATCAGCCGTCCTTTCCGCTAACAGATAGCAGTTTTTGTAATAGTGCGATAATGTATCAGCGTTCAAAATCTGCGACTGGATATGAATACCACTAATCACAATGTTCTCTGTTTTATCCCAAAAAGAGGAAAGCTCTTCTAATTGGATTTCATCTATTCCAAACTTGCTGGTAAAGCCTGTATTTTTATCCATGCCAAAACCGGGGTTGATACGGATACCCACTTTTATTGTTTTCCCTGTTTTTCCCGCATGGGAATTTAACAGTTCCAGTTCGTGAAAGCTGTCTGCAATAAAGATACATTTACCAAAAGCCTGTTTTATATCATGCGCTGTCTTTCCGGGAGAGGAATAGAAAATCTGTACGCCGGGCATTGCTTTTTTCAATTTCTCACATTGCTTTATGATTTCTGCTTTATTGTAGATATAGCAGGAGGCATTTTTGCATATAAACTTTTTCCTGTATCATTCATTTTTATTACCTGCATTTTCTATCATTTCAATTAAGCAACCGAAAACAAGAGACAGACCGCCAGCACCACACTATTCCGAACCAAAGAAACCAAAGACCAAAAGACAAGCATTATGGAATCCCCCTCATTCCTCATATCATTTAAGAGAGTTGTTTTTTATAGTTTATCCCCCATTCTTCCATAGCCATAATGATAGGGCGCATAGAGCGTCCTAAATCATTTAAGGCATATTCCACACGGGGCGGCACTTCCGGGTAAACAGTGCGGGTAATAATTCCGTCTGCTTCCATAGAGCGCAAACTATCCGTTAAAACTTTTTGGCTGATACCCTCTAAAGATTTTTTTAATTCATTGAAACGCCACGGACGCTGTAAAAGGTTACGCAAGATAAGCAATTTCCATTTGTTTCCGATAAGCTGTACAGTTGTTGCTACTGGACATTCTGGCAGTTCTTCTTTTGTCAGCATAAAATAGCTCCTTTCAAAAGTTCAAAAAAGAATGTTACCCCCCAATTATAATATAACAATCGTTTCCGTTCAAGAGGGGTTACAAAAAGGTAACTAAGTAATAGATTTGTGCGTACTTTCTTTCGTTTTCATCATGCCGTACAATGTACTCAAGGAGCAAGAAAGTTCCTAAAATCACAATGGAGGTATTGAAAAATGGCACTCTCAAATTTGACTGGTTGGAATGAAAAATCTGCTACATCTGCTTGTGGGGCTGGCGACAAGCCGGAAGAAAAGCCTGCCGCTTGCGGTTCTGCTTGTGGGGCTGGCGACAAGCCGGAAGAAAAGCCTGCCGCTTGTGGTTCTGCTTGTGGGGCTTCGGACAAATAAGGAATTTTAATTCCAACAATCTCCGGCGGGGCTGTTGTCTTGTCGGAGATACTTTCAAGCATAATCCGATATTATCGGTTTTCAGATAGATATTAAATGGCAATCAAACGGAGGAAACAACAAACATGAAACAATACTTTGCTTTTCAGTGGCATATAACGGACGAGTGCGACCAACGCTGCAAACACTGTTACATTTTTTCCGAGGATAATTGTAAAAGACCGGATACAATGGATTGGACGCAAATGGAGGAAACTTTTTATAATTGTCTTGATTTTTGTGAAGTTTATGGGAGGTTGCCTTATTTTTATATCACTGGCGGCGACCCTGTTTTGCACCGGGATTTTTGGCGGCTTCTTACTCTGATAAAAGAGCATGAAATCCCATTTACGATTTTAGGAAATCCGTTTCATTTAACAGATGAGGTTTGCCAAAAATTGAAATCATATGGCTGTCAAAAATACCAGCTTTCCCTTGACGGAATGAAAGATACTCACGATTGGTTTCGTAAACCGGGTTCTTTTGATTGTACTCTTGAAAAAATTGATTGTATCAAAAAGGCGGGGATTCGTTCTGTCATAATGACTACGGTATCTGGTACAAACATCAAGGAAGTTCCCGATATAATCGATACTGTTGTTTCTGCTGGTGTCGATGTGTTTGCCTTTGCCCGTTATTGCCCTACCAGTGAAGAAAAAGACACGGGCGTTTCTCCGCTTGAATACCGGGAATTACTTGATATATGCTATAACAAATTTCAGAAATATGAAGCGGAGGGCTGTCACACCTATTTTAACAAAAAAGACCACCTTTGGACGCTTTATGAGTATGAAAAGGGGATTTTCAGAATTCCGGATGACGCACAGGATGGCATGATATACGGCGGCTGTAATTGTGGTAACTGTCACATGACAATCTTACCAACGGGAGATGTTTACGCTTGCCGCCGGGTACAGGGCAGCAAAGTAGGAAACGTATTTAATGACCGCCTTGCGGATATTTGGGTTTGCCAAATGGAAGCATATCGTGATTATACAAAATTTGAGAAATGTTCCAAGTGTGAGCTGCTTGCATTCTGCCGTGGCTGTCCCGCAGTGGCAAGTGGGAAAGACGGAAATTTTTATGCGGCTGATCCGCAATGTTGGAAGGAGGTTGTTTGATTATGAATGAAACAATGCAGACTATTTTACACCGCCGTGCAATCAGGCGTTTTGACGAAAGGCAGATAGAGGAAGAACTTTTACAGCAGATATTACAAGCAGGGCTTTATGCTCCAAGTGCGGGCGGGAAACAGGGAGTGATTTTTGCAGTATGCCAAGACAAAGAAGTGAATGAACGGTTAGGGAAAATCAAACGGGCAAACTCTAATCCCCATATGGCAACGGCGAAAAACTATGTATCTAAAGAACAGCCAAGTATTGCAGACGACCCTAAGTTGATAAATGCTTTTTATGACGCACCAACCGTCATTACAATGTTTGCCCCGAAAAATTTCCTTTTTTCCGTAGATGATTGTGCAGTTGCTGCTGAAAATATGATGTTGGCAGCGGACTCTTTGGGAATTGGCTCTTGTTATATCGGACAAGGCTGGACAGCTTTTGCAGACAGCTACGGACAGGAAATTTTGCGTAAATGGGAAATCCGCACAGATTATTATGCTGTCATGCAGCTCTTGTTAGGCTATCCAAGAGAGGACGATAAACACCCGGTTGCAAAGCCACGCAGAAATGATAGAATTTTAAGGTTATAAGCATTTTCACATAATAATCGAGTGGCAATTGGCTAAAGTGCTATTGCCACTTTAAATAATAAAAAATGTAACTATAAACCATTTTGCGGCTATTAACGCATGGGGAATCCGAATCTTTTGCCCTATGAAGCGATTGTCCGGGCGACCAGCGGAGAGCCGGAAGCCATGGACGAGGTTTTACGGCATTACAGCAGGCGAATCCGAATCGCCGCCATCAACACGGGCCGGAAATTTATCTGCTTTGAGACGGCTCCGGCCTTTTACGGCTCGGCCACGGAGCGGATTGCACAGGCGCGGGCGGCTCTGGCCGCTGGCGGGAAAGGCTTATAATTCCCTTGCTATGTGTTGTAAATTTTGCTGTTGAATTTTACGGCAGATTGGGTTATGCTAATGGCAGAAAGGAGCTGAACCTTATGCCAAACATTAAACCTATAACCGTGCTCCGATATATGCTGGGAGGTGTGGCCTATGCTGGGTGACATCTCATCTACAATGAGCATTTATGTGATCAGACTATACCGATATGTGTAAGTCAATAGACAATCTATGTGCGGTGATCCTGCAGCAGCTGAAAACGGAACCGGACGGATTCGTCCAGTAAGCAGGCCGGGTTCTATGTACTGGTAGGGCAAACGTACAGAAAGACCGAGTTCAGGATGTTCCACAATGATCTGATAGGGCGAATGTCCCTGCCAGATCAGGGGCGTAACGACTGCATCAATGCGGTGGATGCAAAAGCTTTTGGCATTTTGCAAAGCGTTTTCCGGTTGTATATTATACAATGGCAGAGCACTCGGCTTATCCCAAGCTGTTGTAGGTTCTGGCCTTACTCGGGGAGTAAAGCGTCAAAGGGATGGCGTTTAGAAAAACCTTGTAAACATCGGCGTTTGCAAGGTTTTTTGTTACTGATTGTTCCAAATAAAAAGCAAGGTTTCAGTTGCCGTGCGATTGTGAACCGAAACATAACTACTTATCAACCTGCAAAGGGAGCAGATATTGCCGTCAGAGGAAGCGCTTGCCTGTTTTTCACTGACGCTATATCGTCTTACGGAATGGTGAAAATCGGCACACCCTTTTCTGCAAAGTCTAATTGCAGAGGAAGCGGATACCGGTAGAATTTATTATCAGATCCAAGATGGCTTGAATATTCCTGTAATGGTAAAAGAAGAAGCTGCTTTTTGGCAACAGGATTATGAAGAAATATCCGTCCAGGGGTAGAATGTCAAGAAAGAATGTCTGCTAAAAGTAGTGGTTTATCCAAAAGGAAGTGAATTTCAAATACTGTTTATTGCCCACCATCTTCTGTGTGACGGCAGAGGGCTTTTACAGCTGGCAGAGGAATTTGCAAGGTATTATGCTAAGGGAGCAATGCCACAGTTTGCGCAGGAACACTTAATACAAGGCTTAAACGACCTTCCCCAGAATAGCGATTTACCTTTTATCAGTAAATTGATGATAGGCGACGCAAACAGAAGGTGGAAAAAAGAGGGGCGGCAAGTGATGTATGAGGAGTATTGTGTATTTGAAAGAGCCTATATTCAAAAACACAAAATGAAGCGGGAAATTCTCACCGTTTACACTTGGGGAAACATTTGAAAACTATGAAGCCGAAGATAAAAGGTTTGAGCAGATGATCGCTGATAAAGAGACGACGCAGCAGATACACAGGGTTTTTCATGATTTGAAGGAACCATATAAGGAGATATTTTCATTGAGAATTTTCGGGGAACTATCGTTTAAGCAGATTGCAGAGCTCTTTCATAAATCAGAGCATTGGGCATGCGTGACATACCATCGGGCAAAAGAAATGATCCGGAAGGAACTGCAGATTTGAACATGGTGAAGCGGAAAGAAAGCAGCGATGAAAGGAGAGCATATGAAAATAGAGCATATGAAATAGAGTGTGATATCGTGAAAGACCTGCTACCGTTATATGTAGAACAGATTACCAGTGAAGCAAGCAATAAGGCGGTAGAGGAACATTTAAAAGGATGTGAACTGTGCGGCAAAGCATATCGGGAAATGAAAATGCCGGAACCGCAGGTTCAGTATGACAGAACGCCCGCGGAAAGCTTCCACAAATATGTCAAAAGAAAAAAGTGGCGGTTAGGGGCTATCGTTGCCGTTATTACCGCAGCGATTATTCTGCTTGTGGTTTTTATCCGCCTGGCATTCATAGGATCGTTAATCAGTTTTTTGGCGCTGGACGGTATGAAGGCTCAAATATACGAAGATACAGATGCCGGCCATTATCTGTGGTATATGGGAGAAGACGCTCAGGAAGTATATGTCAACAAATGGGGGATGGATGAAAGTATCTTTCCAGAGGAAATCTCCGGCGAGATGAATGTAACAGATTATAAGATGGTGTATTATAATCCGTGGGATGCGCAATATCTGAGTTACCTTGTTGTGGAATATGATGACAGAGCTTATGAATCAGAGTTAAAGCGATTAACAGAATATGACTCAACAGAGTGGGAGGGGTATTTTGGAGCGGAGGGCTTTGACGAAGCGTATGTACTGCTTGCAATGGAAGCGCACCCGGATTATGGCTTGATTTATGCATTGTCCGGAGAGAATAACCAGATTGTATATGTGGAATTGATATTCTGTAATTATTTTTATGACTTGGATTATCAAAGTATGATTCGAGAGCAGTACCTGCCAATTGGGTTTGACGCAACTACGGAAAGCGCATACAGGCAGCAAAGATTGAAAACTCATTAATGTGTGAGGAAGCATGGAAAATGCTGAGATGATTGGGCATATGCAGAGGGAGCGCAGCTTAGAAGTCAGGGGTGGGAGTAATTGTGGCGTGACAGAGGTCGTTTTAGAAGACATAGCCGGTTCCATTGACTTTGCTCTGCTAAAAAATATGCAGGCGCCGGAAATGAGGGGTGATGCAGTACCGTAAAAGGGATTGGAAAAAGTTAGATGTATATTTGAAATCTGTTTATGACAATGAGATGAAAGGGTAGAATGGAAAGAGAGGGAAATCCTATGAGAAAGAAATGTTTCATTGGTATGGTTGTGTTGCTCTGTATGACATATTTGGCGGGGTGTCAGAAAACTTCGCCCAGGAATACTGATCCAACAGATGCCACTGTTAATCAGGGCGATATCATACATGAGGAGAGTGGTACAGTAGAACGGGCGCAGAATAACAGCGAAGAGTCTGTAACTGCCAGACAGGACATACCGGAAGGAGCTAATACAACAGAAAGTGTGGCTGATAAGCAATTTATGGAAGTCATTGACAGAAGCAGGATAGCGGATCAATCCTTTGAAGTGGTTCTAAATGAGTGGGGAGAGGTTACGTTTGTATCTTGCATGCCGGATTTTTATGATGAGAATTTAGATCCGCTCACGGATGCTTCGTTCTATTTGCTGAAAGATGAAAAAGTTCTTTACCAGTTTCCGTATGTGTCAGATAATAATATCAGAGAGACTGGCTTATGTGAAGGAGTGTCCTTTGTCTTTTTTGAGGATATTAACGAAGACAATAAGGATGAAATCGTGATAGGAGTCTTGTATGTCTCTGGAGCAGGGCCTCAGGGAATGATTCCATACACAGAGATTCGCGTCTATGAGGACGGTGGGAATGAATTTGTTTATAATCAAAATTTGAGCGATGAAATCAATGAAAAATTGACAGAGGAAGTTACTGCAGAATACGTTAAGACGCTTTTAAAAGAATAGCTTAGACTTATTTATGTGAGCGGTTAAGCTGTTTTCAGCCTACGCCGGCCGATCCGTATCACATATTTGCGGCGCAGTCAGGTCGTTGCATAGCCGTATGCCATATTTTGTACAGTAAGCCCGGTTATCCCCTGTCCGATCAATCTGATCCGCAAGCACACGCTCCGTCGGGAAGGTGATAAAAATCCTATTGTGAAAACCGCTTGTAATAACGCAAGCGGTTCTTTTCATGTGCAAAGGAGTGTGAAAAAATCAAAAAGTATGAACCTGCACGAAAAACTGGACAGAGTCTGCCTGTTCCCTGAAAAATGACACCACCATAAAATTTATGCCCTTTTTCTCTCTTTGCAGATTTGCTACAATCATCCCATCAAGCCGAGAGACACTCGGACATAATCTAAAAGGAGAAGCAGGTATGAAAAGAGAATTGGGTTTGAAAAAGTTGACAGCAATGTTCCTCACAGTGGCTATGGTTCTGTCCCTTGCCGCCTGCGGCAATACCGGAAGCGATGGCGGAAACAGCACTTCACGCGCGGACAGCGCCGGAAATTCCAGCAGTGCGGACAGCTCCGGCAGCGCTTCGACAGACAATTCCGGAGGCAGTGACGGTGGGTACAAGCAATATGACGGTAAGATTGTCCTGTGGACGCTGGCAAAGGATCTGCAGCAGTTCGCCGACAGATATCGGGAAGAGACAGGCAATGAGGTGGAAGTGGTGGTATTCGACTCCGCTGATTTCAAGACCAAGATCATGCAGACTCTGGGTGCCAAGAGTAAGGATGTGGATGTGTTTGTGGGCGAGCCCCAGATGCTTCCCGACTTCTATGAAGCCGGCTTCTGCGCCGACCTGAGCGCACTGGATAATGAGGTCAAGACCCGTCTGGTGGAATATACCTATGAGGCAGGCTGCGATTCCGACGGCGTGCTGCGGGCCATCAGCTACCAGGCATGTCCCGGCAGCGTGATCTATCGCCGGGATCTGGCACAGGAGGTATTCGGCACCGATGACCCGGAGGAGATCGGCAAGCTGTTCGCTTCCTTCGACACCATCGAGGAGACTGCCAGGACTCTCCAGTCCAAGGGCTACACGATCTTCGGCGACACAGGCGCCCTGCGCTGGTTCTCGATCAGCTCCAATCCCTGGGTCAGGGACGGGGAGATCATTGTGGATCAGGACCGCCTGGACTACTTTGACTGTGCAGTGAATCTCTACCAGAATAAGCAGGTGGCCAACGCCACCGAATGGTCCGCTCCCTGGTACGCCTCCATGGCAGGTCCCCTGCCCGTGCTGGATGCCGATGCCGATGTGTGGGGAATGGATAAGGATCAGCTGATGAGCGACGCGGCAGGCGGCGGCACAGGCACCACCCAGGTGTTCTCCTATGTCATGCCTTCCTGGGGCGCGCTGATCGTCCGCGACAACGCGGAGGGCAACAAGGGCAAGTTCGGCATCTGCTCCGGCGTATGCAGCTTCTTCGGCGGCGGTACTTTCCTCACCGTCAACGAGTACAGCCAGAATAAGGAAGCCGCCCAGCAGTTTATCGAATACTGCACCCTGAACGATGATACCGCCCAGTGGTGGCTCAAGGAATCCAACGGCGATGTGGTGTCCAGCAAGGCGGTTCTGGAGGCCAACAAGGATTATCAGAATGAGTCCTTTGGCAATCAGAATACTTACGGTTTCTATGCGCAGGAGATGGAAAAGATCGATTACAGCCTGATCACCGGCTATGACGATGCCTGCAAGGATGCTTTCGGTTCGGCGATCATGTCCGTCCAGAAGGGCGAGCAGACCAAGGAGGAGGCGCTCAAGGAATTCTACACCGTGGTGCTGTCTACCTACCCGGAATTGAGCGTTCCCGCCGATGCGCCGGTTACCCTGGACTGATCCATAGGAGTAAGACAGACCCTTTTGCCGGGGCGGAGCGGTGGCCGCTCCGCCCCGGCTGTGCTGTCTCCGGCTGTCTGTGAAGCATTCCGTTCACAGGAGAACCGGGGGCAGCACGTGTGAAATCCATATGACAGTTATGAAGCGATTGAAAACGGTAAATCCATGAGAAAGGTGGGAGTGCTTATGGCGGCCTCGACAGACAAGAAAGCGCAGCGTTCCAAGACGAAGAACGGTAATTTCCTGGCAAGACAGAATTACCACGGTATTCTGTTCTGCCTTCCCTTTGTGATAGTTTTTCTAATATTTAACGTATATCCCGTGTTCCGCACGCTCCAGATGAGTTTCATGAACTACAAGGGCTTCGGCAAGGAGACCTTCATCTGGTTTGACAACTATAAACGGGCCTTTGGCGACAAGCTGTTCTGGGGGGCTTTCCTCAACACACTGAAAATCTGGGGCGTGAATATCGTCCTGCAGCTGGGATTGGCCCTGCTGCTGACGATCATCTTCAACGATATGAAATATCGGATGAAGGGCCTGGGCATTTTCCGCGCGCTTTTCTATCTGCCCAACCTGATCGCCTGCACTTCGGTAGCGTTCCTGTTCAAGACACTGATGGACTGGCAGTATGGCACGATGAACCAGATCCTGATGGGCGCGGGGATCATCTCCTCGCCGGTCAACTGGCTGAACGGGGAGGGCCTCACCGCGCAGATGGTAGTGGGTGTGGTGGGAGCCTGGATGTGGTTCGGCAACAGCTTTATCATGCTCATGGCAGGTGTGCAGGGCATCGACCATTCCTTCTTTGAGGCGGCCACCATCGATGGCGCGGGCCGCTGGCAGATCTTCGGGAAGATCACTATGCCGCTGCTGCGCCCCATTATGCTGTATGTGGCGGTGACCAGCCTGATCGGCGGGCTCCAGCTCTTCGATCTGCCCTATCTGATGTCCGGCACCAAGGGGACGCCCGGGCGCAGCCTGTTCACAGCCGTGTTCTATTTTTACGACATGGCATTTAACAAGAACCAGATGGGCTATGCCGCCGCCCTGGCCTTTGTGCTGTTCCTGATTATCGCGGTGTTCTGCGCGCTGGCCTTTAAGCTGATGAACCGAAAGGAGGACTGAGTGATGTCTGAGAAAATCAAAACCAGGATTTCCAAGAGTCTGTTGTACTTTTTCCTGATCGTTCTGGCCGTGCTGTGCTTTACGCCCTTCTGGCTGATGCTGGTCAATTCCACCCGCTCCGGCAACGAGATCATGACGGCCTTTTCCATGCTGCCCGGAGGCAGCCTTGCCCGGAACTGGGAGGTGGTGTCTGAAAACATGAATCTGGGGCGCGGCTTCCTCAACAGCCTGTTCCTTGCGGTGTGCAACACGGTCCTGGTCTCCTATTTCTCCGCGCTGACCGCCTACGGACTGGCTTTTTACAAATTCCCGGGCTCCAGGGTCATTTTTACCGTGATGCTGGTATTTATGATGATACCCTCCCAGCTGAGCCTGCTGGGATTCTATAACCTGGTCAACCAGTTGGGGCTCATCGACACCTACTGGCCTCTGATCCTGCCCAGCATTGCCAGCCCCGCCACGGTATTTTTCCTGCGGCAGTACATCCTGTCCGTCATGCCCAGGGCAATCCTGGAGGCGCCGCGCATCGACGGAGCCGGGGAGCTGACCATTTTTCACAAAATCGCCCTGCCCATCATGGCGCCGGGCATCGCTACCATGGCTATCGGCGCGTTTATCGGCAGCTGGAACAATTACCTGATCCCCATGATGCTCATCAATACGCCCGCCAAGCGTCCTCTGCCGGTGATGGTGGCGGAGTTGTCCGCCGTGCGGGACATTACCACGAACCTGGGCGCCACATATCTGGTGGTGGCCGTCTCCGCCCTGCCCATCATGATCGCGTTCTGCTTCTTCTCGAAATATATCATCAGCGGCATTTCCGCCGGCAGTGTGAAGGAGTAGGATCAGGGTTGCTTTTCACGGAGTGGACAGTAGCGGTTTGGGCGTGCAAATTCCGCCTGTGTATGGTATGCTTGACAGGAATAGGAGAGTCCGGATAAAAAATGGCAAGAGAATATTTCAAACGGTCTCGGAAATTTGAACCAGGAGGAAGAATCAATATGAAACGTTCTTTTTGTATCCTGTCCTGTCTGGCGTTGGTTCTGGCCGGGTGCGCGGATTCCGCGCCCCCGGCTGAACCCGTCTCTGACGGGGCGGAAACGGTAACGTTGGACTGGTATGTCAATTTCAGCTGGTACGACACGCCCTGGGGCGGCAATGCGGTGAGCAGCGCCATTACGGAGGAGACAGGCGTGAACATTCGTTTCACTTCTCCGGACGGCAACGAGTCGGAGACCCTGGATGCGCTGATCGCGGGAGGGAACCTGCCCGATCTGGTCACCCTTGGCTGGTGGGAGCCGCAGCTTTCCGAGATCATCGGCCAGGATATGGCTTATCCCCTGAATGAACTGGCGGATCAGTACGACGCCTGTTTCTGGGAGGCGGCGGATAAGCAGCGGCTGGCCTGGTATACCCAGCCGGACGGAGGCGTCTACTGCTATCCCAATTCCTCCTACACCCCGGCGGACTATGAGGCGGAGGATATCCGCATCGGCTCCAACCAGACCTTTCTGGTCCGCCGGGACATTTACGAGGCCATCGGTTCCCCGGATATGACCACGCCGGAGGGATTTGCGGACGCGGTGCGGGCGGCGGCAGAGCAATTCCCCACCGTGGACGGCAGGCCGTTGATCCCCATTGGCGCCCATGAGTTTACCGGCCGGGGATGCGATTCCTTTGACATCTTTCTCATGAACTTCCTGGCAATCCCTTACGAGAAGGACGGATTGTTTTACGACCGCTACACGGACCCGGAATACAAACGCTGGCTGTCCATGTTCCGGCAGCTGGGGGAGGAGGGGCTGCTGGCCAACGACATTTTTATTGACAAACGGGTGCAGATGGAGGAAAAACTGTCCCAGGGACGTTATTTCTGTATGCTCTACCAGCGTACCGACCTGGCAGAGCAGCAGCGCAGTCTCTATGAGAAGGATCCGGGCAGCGCCTATATCGCCATCGATGGTCCCCGCAACGCCGACGGGGATCCGCACACACTGCCCGGCACCAGCATCAACGGCTGGACGGTGACGCTGATCTCAAGGAACTGCCGGTATCCTGACCGGGCGATCCGCCTGCTGTCCTTCCTCATGGGGGAGGAGGGGCAGAAGCTTGTGCTCCTGGGGATCGAGGGAGAGCATTACCATATGGTGAACGGCCGCGCGGAGCTGACGGAGGAGGTCAAACGTCTCATGCGGGAGGATTATCCGGCCTATGTGGCCCGGGTGGGGGCAAACGACAGCTATTGGATGCTCCAGGACAACCGTATGCAGGCGGCGTGGAAGCCTCTGGATGATCCGGCGCTTTTGCAGATGGAGGAATGGACCTATCCTTACACCTGCTATACCGGCCAGTACGACATTTTCTACGTGTCCGGCAGCCGGGAGGACGCCGCGGACCGGCGCATCGCCGCCATCCACGGGGAGATGCTGCCGCAGCTGCTCCTGGCGCCCAGCCAGGAGGCGTTTGAGGAGCTTTGGGAACAGTATGTCTCCCGGCGGGAGGAGGCAGGGCTGTCTCTCCTGCTGGAGGAAGGCACCAGGCAGATGAATGAGGCCAAGACCAGGCTGAATTTACTGTGAACGGAGGAGAAGCAATGAAAAACTGGTTTGTACGGCTGAAGCTGAGCCGTCAGCTGGCCTTGGTCAGCTGTCTGTTCCTGCTGATTCCCATGCTCCTGTTGTGGTATACGATCCTGCGGGAGCAGCATTCCTCCGCCATTCTGTCCCGGGTTCGGGAGGCCCAGGGCCGCTGTGCCCAGGCGCAGACCCAGGTGCAGCGGGTGGCGGAGCTCTGCAATATGTCCACCCAGGTGTACCTGAATACGCCGGCGCTGATAGAGCATCTGTCCCTGTTGAAGCAGGGGCAGGAGCCAGAAGCCGCACAGCTGCTGGCCTTTTACCGGACCACCATCGCCAGCCTGGAGAAAATCACCCTGAGCAATCCGGATCTCTATCAGATCCGGGTGTATGCCGAGGCGGAGGATATCAGCGAGATGGTGCCGATCTTATACAGCCGCCAGCGGATGGAGAGTCTGCCCTGGGCTGCGGGAACGCCGGATTCCGGCTCCTGGCAGATGGATTTTGACGACAGGCTTTTTGCGGGCAGTCCGGTCACGCCCCATGTCATGAGTCTGGTGACAGTCATTACAGCCCCGGCGCAGGGGCGTCTGGGGATGCTGGAGGTGGCGGTTCGCATGGACCAGGTGCTGCCGGAGCTGTTTGAGGCAGACGCCGGAGGGTGGACGGTACTGGTGGACGGGGACGGTGCGCTTCTGGCGGGGGAGGCTCCGGTCAGCGGGGCGGAGCTGGCGGAACTGTCCTGTGTGGAGGACGGGGCGCAGTATACCCTGTCCGGGGAAAAGGTACTGGTCACCAGGATTCCGCTCAGGGAGCTGGACTGCTTTTATCTGCAGGTCACCAGCCTGTCCGGCATCTATCATACCTTCCGGTTACAGTTTGTGTATCTGCTGGCGGTGTTTCTGACGGCCTTCGGGGGGATGATCTGGGCGGTATCCGTACTCACCAGGCGGATTCTGCGGGGCTTTTACGGCACCTTTGACGGTCTGCGGGCTTTCGCGGAGGGCGATGTGAATGCCCGTGTGGAGACCGGGGGACAGGGAGAGGTGGCGGACTTTGCCAGGGAAGCGGGAGGGCTGCTGGATCAGATCCGGCAGCTGATGCGGGACAATCTGGAGCGGGAGACGCAGGTGCAGCGCTCCGAGCTGCGGGCTCTGCAAAATCAGATCAACGCCCATTTCATTTATAATGTGCTGGAGGCCATCAAGATGATGGCGGAGATCGATGAGGAATACGAGATCGCCGATGCGGTGACGACCCTGGGCAAGCTGCTGCGCTACAGTATGAAGCTGGAGGGCGGCAGCGTGCTTCTGGAGCAGGAGCTGGAATATGTCAGGAATTATGTGACGCTGATGAACCTGCGCTATGACTATGAGATTCGGCTGGAGCTGGACATTCCGCCGGAGCTGACAGACCAGGAGATTCCCAAGATCAGTCTCCAGCCCATTGTGGAAAACGCGGTGGTGCATGGCGCGGCCATGGTGGCAGCCGACAGCGTCATCACCCTGAGCGGCGAGGTGGATCAGGAGGGCGGACGTTTCACCATCCGCATCGCGGATCAGGGGGCGGGTATGGACGAGGGCGTTCTGGAGAGGCTCCGCCGCCAGATTTCCGGGGAGGAGCCTGCCCGTTCCTCCTCCGGCAACGGGATCGGTCTGAAAAATGTCCATGACCGCATCCGGATGTCCTTTGGGGAAGAGTATGGTCTGCATATATCTTCCAGGCCGGAGCGGGGGACCACGGTGCTGGTGACGCTGCCCTATCATAGGGAGTCCGGCTGAGAAATGGCAAGAGAAAATCTAAAACAGTCTCGGAACTGGAATAGGAGGAAGCAGGATGAAAACAATTTTGATTGCAGAGGATGAGAAATATATCCGCAGGGGCCTGAAAACAATGGTACAGCGTTCCTCCGTTCCGGTGGAAACCATCCTGGAGGCCAGGGATGGGGAGGAGGCGCTGGCCATGCTGGAGCGAAACGAGGTGGATCTGCTGATCACGGACATCCGGATGCCTAAAATGGACGGTATTGAGCTGGTTTCCCGGCTGGAGAACCGGGAACGCCGTCCCATGGTCCTGGTGATCAGCGGCTATGACGACTTTTCCTATGCGGTGGAGATGTTGAGAAAGGGCGTGTCCGACTATCTGCTTAAGCCGGTGGAGCGGGAGAAGCTGTACGGCGCGCTGGAAAAGCTGGAGGAGCAGTACCGGCGCGGGCAGGCCGCCCAGGCGGATCAAAGCCGGCAGCTTTATCATGCCCTGCGCCATCTGATGCTGGAACAGGATCCCGGGAATGAGGAATGGCAAAAACAGGTGGAGCAGTATGGAAATGCGTTTTTCCCCGGGCCTTATGTGGGCTTCTGCGCCGGGGAATGTATGGAAGCTCTGCCGGAATCCGTCCTGCGGCTTCACGGCCTGGGCAGGGTCATGCTGTATGTGGTTCCTGTGGAAGGAGCCGGACAGCTCTCCGGACTGCTGCCCCTGCCCGTGGGGCAGAGCGGTGTCAAGGAGGGGCTGGCTTCCCTGCATGTCTGTTACAGGGAAGCCTATGCCGCATGGCAGCGTTCTTTCTTCTCCGGGGTCCTCTGTGTATCGGCGGAGCCCTCCCGTTTCCGCCCCCTGCGTGTGGACGCGCGGCAGCTGACAGGGCTGGTGGGATTGTCCCAGGGACAGGAGGTTGTGCGGCTGCTGGAGGAGGAAGCGGACAGTGTGGCGGCGGGGGAAACGGATCCGTCTTCTTTCGCGGGGCTCTGCCGGGAATTTGTAGGTCAGCTTTGCGAATCCTATCGAAATCAGATGGAGGCGGGGGGCGGCCCGGAGCAGTTCGCCCATCTGTGGGAATTTGAAAACCGGAGCCGGTATCTGGCCTGCTTCGGTGTGTGGCTGGAGGAGTTCTGCAGCCGGACGGCCCGGGATTTTGCCGATTATGAGAACAAGCAGAAGATCCGTCAGGCGGTGCAGTATGTAAAACAGCATTTCCGGGAACCGCTCAGCATGACCATGGTCAGCAATCACGTCTCCATGAATTATTCCCTGTTCAGCCTTCTGTTCAAGCAGTATACCGGGGGAAATTTTGTCAGTTATCTCCAGGAGCTGCGGCTTGAGGAGGCAAAGCGCCTTCTGGAGACCACGGACTGGCGGGTCAACGAGATCTGCCGCAGGTGCGGGTTCTCGGATGACAAGCATTTTCTTAAAGTATTCAAGGCTGCCGTGGGCTTTTCCCCCACGGAATACCGCAAATCTAAGCTGCTGCTGTCCCAGGACCGGGATACGCAGTGATCTTCCAGTCAGTGCACCAGAGCCTTTTTCATACGCGTCCTGTTCTGAAAAAAGACACCTGAATAAAATATGCCCGCTTTTCCTGACCGATGCTTTTCTGTAAAATGAGAGCAGTAAATCAGGAAAGGCGGCGGAAATATGCAGCAAATTGAATATAGGGATGAGCAGGGCGGCTTTGTCCTGCGGAATGCGCAGCGGTATCAGAATCTTTATTTCCCGCTGGTCAACGAGGGAGGCATGATTTCCAGTGTGACGCCCCTGCTGGCAGGGGATTGTAAAAGCGGCCAGGACACGTTCCTGCTGTCTCCCGCCAGCGAGGAGAGTCTGCGCTCCGGGCGGGAAAGCAGGAATTTCTGGGTCTGCACGGAAGGGGCCGATCCCTGGTCCGTCACCGGCCAGAGCGCTGTCCAGCAGGCGGCGCGTTTTGGGACGGAGGCTGAGGAGACAGTTCTTACCGCGGGTCTTCTCTGGCAGCGGGTCACACGGAAAAACCGGCAGGGGAATCTTAGGGCCTCCGTCCTCAGCTTTGTTCCCGCAGGGCAGGAGAAGATAGAGGTCATGCAGGTCACACTGGTCAATCTGGGGAACGACCCTGTGGAAATGACGCCTGTGGCGGCGATTCCGCTCTATGGGCGGTCTGCCGACAATATCCGGGATCACCGTCATGTCACCAGTCTGCTTCACAGGGTGGAACTGCGCCGCCATGGGGTGGATCTGACGCCCACCCTGACCTTTGACGAGCGGGGGCATCAGCCGGGACAGGTGACCTATCGGGTGTGGGGCGGGGACGAGACCGGTGCGCCGCCCCAGGGATTTCTTTCCCTGGCCAGGGACTTTGTGGGGGAGGGCAGCTGGGACTGGCCGGAGGCGGTGGTTCGCCCCGATCCCCGGACGTGGCTCCATGCCGGACAGAACACCCAGGGGGGAGAAGCGGTGGCGGCGCTGTTTTTTCCGAGTGTTGTCCTCCTGCCGGGAGAGAGCCGCCGGTATCAGGTTATCCTGGCCATTGACGACAGTCCCGCAGCCTGTCTGACGCCGGACGGGGTGGACGCCGCTTTCGAGAGAACGAAGAAGTGGTGGCATTCCCTGTCCGGGCAGGCCTTCCGCACAGCAGACCAAAGGTTTGACGCATGGATGCGCTGGGTGGCGGTTCAGCCGGTTCTGCGGCGGATCTGCGGATGCAGCTTTCTTCCCCATCACGACTATGGCCGGGGAGGCCGGGGATGGCGGGATCTGTGGCAGGACAGCCTGGCCCTGCTGCTCTCAAGGCCGGGGGACGTGCGTGAGGATCTGCTCAGCTATTTCGCGGGAGTGCGGACCGATGGAACCAACGCCACGATCATCGGCGCCGTGCCGGGAGAGTTTAAGGCGGATCGGAACAACATTCCACGGGTCTGGATGGATCACGGCTTCTGGCCGCTGCTGACGGTGTCCCTTTACCTGGAGGAGACGGGCGACGACGGTTTTCTTCTGGAGGAAGAGCCTTATTTTTCCGATGCGTTTCCCTGGCGGGGGCAGTGGCAGAGGGAAATGCGGCCGGAGACTTCCCCCCTGGGTACGGTTCTGGAGCATCTGCTGGTGCAGGTGGTCACCGCCTTTTACGATGTGGGGGAGCACGGCCATATGCGCCTGCGGGGCGCGGACTGGAACGACGGCCTTGATATGGCGGTTCAGCGGGGGGAAAGCGTTGCGTTTACTGCGGCCTACGCCTATGGCCTTGAGCTTCTGGCCCGGATGACAGAGAGACTGGCGGAGAAGGGAACGGATTCTCTTGCCTTGAGCGGGGCTTTGGCAAAGCTTTTAAACGGCGCGGCTGCCCGGTGGGGAAATCAGGCCGCCATGCAGGGCGCGCTGCTGGATTATTGTGCCGGGGCGGATCGGGACTGGCATCCGGAGAGCATGACGGCAGTGACTCTTACGGACAGGCTTCGGGCAATGGCCCGGTGGCTGCGGGAGCATATCGCCGCCACGGAATGGACGGGAGACGGCGTAAGGCTGCACTGGTACAACAGCTACTATGACAATTCAGGCAGACAGGCGGAGGGCCTGCGGGGCGAGAATGTGCGCATGATGCTCACGGGACAGGTGTTTACCATCTTGTCCGGCGCTGCCGGCCACAGCCAGGTACAGGAGATTGTCCGGGCCGCGGACTGGTATCTGTTCCATCCCCAGCGGGGCGGGTACTGCCTGAACTCTGACTTCGGGGAGGTCAAGCTGGACATGGGGCGGATGTTTGGCTTCGCGTACGGGCATAAGGAAAACGGAGCCGTATTCAGCCATATGGCGGTAATGTACGCCTATGCGCTCTACGCCCGGGGGTTTGTCCCGGAGGGATGGAGGGTTCTCAGACAGTTGTACCGGCAGAGCGATGATTTTGCGCACAGCGAGATCCTGCCCGGTATCCCGGAATACTTTGATATCCGGGGGAGAGGGATGTATCCCTACCTCACCGGCGCCGGCAGCTGGCTGTTGCTTACCCTGCAGACAGAAGTCTTTGGCGTCCGCGGCAGCGGCGGGGATCTTCTCCTGGAGCCGAAGCTTGCGGCGGAGCAGTTTGACGCCCGGGGATGCGCGGAAATCCGCTGTACAGCAGCCGGACGAAGGCTTTGCGTGCGGTATGAGAATCAGGGCGGACTGGAATATGGAAAATACCGCCTGGGCATGGTCACCTGCGGACAGAAGCAATGGGCGGGGGACGGCGGGCGTATCGTGATTCCCGTCGGGGAGCTTCCGGCGTCCGAGGCGGCGCTGGAATTGACGGTAACGTTGATTGCGGCGGAAAAGTCCGGTCAGGACGGAGCGGACGGTCAGGGCGAACAGGAAGGAATAATCAGCCGGGACGGAACGGACGGTCAGGACGGAATAAACAGCCGGAATAGAACGGTCGGTCAGGACGGAATAAACAGCCGGGACAGAACGGTCGGTCAGGACAGAATAAACGATCAGAGTGGAACGGAAACAGGAGGGAAACAGGATGTTTGATGAAACAGGACGCTATCTTATTTGTAACTATCAGCTGAAACCGCCGTTTTCCAGCTTTCTCCCCGGTATTGCGGGTCCCACGGGGATACCGGCATGGTGCTACTACAATAACCGGGGGCAGGCGGTGTGCTCCTTTGGCGGTCAGGATAAGGATCATGCCATCATGGAATTTTCCCCTGCCCGGGAGAGCTACCGGAATGTGGGCAGGACGGGTTTCCGAACCTTCTGCAGGATAAACGGCAGCTATCGGGAGCTGTTTACGGAGAACTGCGATATGCATATCGGCAGCAGTGAACTGGAGATTACCTGCTCCGTGGACGGGCTGGAGGCTTCCGCGGTCTATTTCGGGCTGCCGGGGGAGCGCGTGGCGGCTCTGGTCAGGATCCTTTCTGTCAAAAACAGGGGCAGGGAGGCGGTGGAGCTGGAACTGCTGGACGGTATGCCGGAGCTGGTTCCCTATGGCGTGGACAATCAAAGCCTGATGGAAATGAATAATCTGGCCCAGGCATGGATGCGGGTGGAGGATGTGGATCAGGAGATCGTCTGCTTCCGGGTCCGGGCATCCATGGAGGATACCGCCCGGGTTACCCGGGTGGAGGGCTGCAATTTCTGTCTGGCCCGGGACGAGGCAGGGGCGTCCCTGCACCCCCTGGTACAGCCGGAGCTGGTCTTTGGACAGGATACCTCCCTGGCCCTGCCGGAGGTCTTCTGCCGTACCCCGCTGAAAAGAATGTGCGCGGCCAGACAGAGGACGGACAATCGGTTTCCCTGCTGTTTCCTTCCCAAAGAGGCGGTTTTGCAGCCGGGGGAGGAAATCAGGCTGTTCTGTCTCTACGGTCAGGCGGAGGACAAGGAACGTCCCGCCGCCCTTGCCCGGAAGATTTCAGGGGGAGACTGGTTTGAGGGAAAAAGGCGGGAGGCTGCCGCGCTGACGGACGGTCTGTGCGCCCCGGTCGCCTGCCGGACGGCCGATCCGGTCTTTGACGCCTACTGCCGCCAGACCTATCTGGACAATGTCCTGCGGGGCGGCGTCCCGGTCTTTTTCAGAAGCGGGGAAAGAGCCGTTCCCTTTTATCTGTATTCCAGAAAGCACGGTGATCCGGAGCGGGAATATAACGCTTTTTCCCTGGGCGGGGAATATTTTGCCCAGGGAAACGGTAATTTCCGGGATGTCAACCAGAACAGGCGGTGCGATATCCTCTTCTCACCGGAGCTGGGGGATGAGAATATTCGGACGTTTTTTGACCTGATTCAGCCGGACGGGTATAATCCGCTGGTGCTGACTTACACTTCCTATACCCTCCCGGAGGAGGCTCTTTCGGGGATTCTGGAGCGGATTCCGCAGGCACGCCGGCAGGAGGGAGCCGCATTTTTCCGGAGGACTTTCACGCCGGGAAGGCTGGCTATGGCGGCACAGGACTGGGGAATGGCGGCGGAGGACGCCCTGGCGGTCACCGCGGCCGCCGTGTGCGCCGCTCACCGTGAACCCGGCGCGGAATTCAAGGAGGGCTACTGGTGCGATCACTGGACCTATAACCTGGATCTGATCGAGAGCTATCTGGCGATATACCCTGAGCGGAAGGAGGAGCTTCTGTTTTCCCACAGGCAGTACCGGTGGTATGCTCCCCGGGCGCGGGTCAATCCCCGGCGGAAACGGTACTGTATGACGGAAAACGGTTTACGCCAGTATCACGCCTTGGACGAAACGGCGGAGACGGAGAGCATGGGGCAATGGACGCGGTCCGGCGACGGGGAAGCCTGCAGTGTCCTGGCGGAAAAGCTGGTTCTTTTGTGCGCCATCAAGACGGCCACCCTGGACGCCGCCGGGATGGGCGTGGAGATGGAGGGCGGCAAGCCGGGATGGTATGACGCGCTGAACGGGCTGCCCGGGCTGCTGGGTTCTTCCATGGCGGAAAGCTGCGAGCTGGCCAGACTGTTGAATTTCACCCGCAGGGCGTTGACGGACAGGGAGGGGAGCGTTGCACTGTATGCGGAGATCGGTGATCTGCTGCGGGCTGTGGACGAAATCCTGGGGACGGAGACGGACGCCTATGTCCGCTGGGACAGAATGAACGCCGCCAGGGAATCCTACCGGAATGACACTGCCAGGGGTTTCTCCGGAGAGAGGAGGGACGCCTCCCGGGGCGTGCTGGCCGGGATGCTGGAGCGGATGGAGGACGCGGTGCTGGCCGGAATCCGCGCCGCCGTGGAGCTTGGCGGGGGAATCTGTCCCACCTATTTTACCTTTGAGGCCACGGAGGTCTCCGAGACGCCGGAAGGGTATCTGCCCCTGAAGCTGGTTCCCCGTCCGCTGCCTCTCTTCCTGGAGGGGCCTGTGCGCTGGCTGAAGCTGGATACGTCCCGGGAGGAGAAACAGATGCTTGCCGCCAGGGTGCGGGAAAGCGGCCTGTATGACAGGGAGCTGCACATGTACAAGGTGAACGAAAGCCTGGCGGAGGTCAGCTTTGAGGCGGGCCGGGCTACGGCCTTCACTCCCGGATGGCTGGAAAACGAGTCCGTCTGGCTCCATATGGAGTATAAGTATCTGTTGGAGCTGCTGAAAAGCGGTTTGTATGAACAGTTTGCGGAAGCCTTCCGGGATGCTGCGGTTCCTTTCCTGGATCCGGACAGGTATGGCCGCAGCCCGCTGGAGAATGTGTCCTTTCTCGCTTCCTCCGCCAATCCGGATCCGTCGGTGTGGGGCAGGGGATTTGTGGCGCGGCTGTCCGGTTCCACGGCAGAGTTTCTGCAGATATGGCAGCTTCTGTTCTTCGGCGCCCGGCCTTACCGCTGGGACGGACAATACCTGCGGCTGAGCCTTACCCCCTTTATCCCGGACTATCTGATGCCCCGGGACGGCGTTGTCAGGACTACATTTATGGGGAAGATCGCCGTAACCTATCACGCTTCCGGCCTTGCCGCCCTGATCCCGGGGGAGACCGAGCCTGTCCGCTGGGTACTGACCGGCAGGGACAAAGCGCGGTGGAGCGTCGATGGCTCCAGCCTGCCCGAGCGGGAGACAAGGGCCGTCAGGAACGGGGAAATTGCAGCTATTGATATAGAAATGGGAAGTGTGAGAAGAACTTCTAAAGACGTCCCATCATAGGATGGGACGCCAAGAAGTTCTATGTCTCACACTGAAAAACGCAGGTGCAGCGTTTTTCTCACTGAATGTTTGTGCCGGCTGCGCCGGCATGACGGGAAGTGTGAGAAAGAAACCATATAGAAAGGAATGAAAATCATGAGAGCAACATTGATTATCACCGATCTGCAGCGGGGCTGCCGCTGGCGGACGGAAACATTGGAATCCGGGTCATTGGACTGCGTCCACCAGGTCAGCGTCTGCCCATTTGACCGGAACCAGAGATTTGAGGGATTTGGCGGGGCATTCACGGAGGCTGCCGCCCACAGCTGGCAGCAGCTTCCGGAGGATCGCCGGCAGGATTTCCTGGCTGCTTATTTCGGGCCGGAGGGTCTGCGCTATACCCAGGGGCGGGTGCATATCGGGAGCTGTGACTTTTCCCTGGGAAATTATGCCTGTAAGGAGGATCCGGAGGATACCGCATTTCGGACGGACAGGGATGACCGAAACCTGATTCCCATGATCCGGGCGGCGCAGGAAACGGCGGGGAGACCGATTGCGCTGCTGCTGAGTCCCTGGAGTCCTCCCGGGTTTATGAAGACAAACGGCGAGATGAACCACGGCGGAAGGTTAAAGCCGGAGTACCGCGCCCTGTGGGCGGAATGTATGGCAAAATATGCCGCCCATTACCGCGCCGCCGGGTGTGACGTGCGGCGTATCAGCGTGCAGAACGAACCGGATGCCGTCCAGACCTGGGATTCCTGTATTTATTCCGGTGCGGAGGAGGGCGAATTTGCCGCGGGCTTCCTGGCTCCGGCTCTGGCGGAGGCGGGCTGCGGCGATGTGAAAATCCTGGCCTGGGATCATAATAAGGACGTCCTGGTCTACCGTGTCCGGGACACCATGGCTGTGTCCGGCGCGGCGGAGAGCGTGGCGGGATTTGCGGTCCACTGGTATACGGGGGATCATTTCCAGGCATTGCGGACAGTGAAAAGGCTCTGGCCGGAGAAAGAACTCTGGTTCACCGAGGGCTGTGTGGAGTACAGCCGGTTTGACGGCATGACGCCGCTGCAGAAGGCGGAGATGTATGCCCATGACATTCTGGGCAACCTGAACGGCGGGATTTCCGGCAGTATTGACTGGAATCTGCTGCTGGATGTCGGGGGAGGCCCCAACCATGTGGGGAATTTCTGCGAAGCGCCGGTGATGCTCACGGAGGACGGACAGGATTTCAGACGGATGGATGAGTACTACTATATCGGACAGTTCAGCCGTTGGATCCAGCCCGGCGCCATGCGGCTTTCCGTCTCCGGCTGGAGTGAGGAGACAGAGGTGACGGCGTTTGAGAATCCGGACAAAAGCCGGGTGGCTGTCCTGCTTAACCGGACAGGGCGGGATCTGCCCGTGTCGCTGACACAGGACGGGAGGGAAGGATATTCCTTTGTCCTGGGGGCACACAGTATCTGTACTTTGCATATGACGCTTTAGACAAGGCAGAGGTAAGGATTTATTCCCGCGAGCAAACATTGCTCGCTGAGCAATGAGCCAAGTCAGTGTAACTGACTTTGTGCCGCTGCTTGCACAAATTGCTTGTTAAGCAATAGCATAAAGTCAACACGGTTGACTTGGCGAATGCCGCGAAGGTCACAATACCAAGGTGTCCAAAGGACACCTTCTGCTCTGCAGCGCTGCAAGCTTGATACCCCGTTGCTTGCAGCGGGGTCTTTGATTCTTTCACATTTCCTGAGTGCATAAATAAGAGCATAGACAGAAGAAAGAACCTTTGAGACGGCTGGGCGCCGGATGCAGAGATGTGTCCGGCGCTTTTGCCTGCAAACGGGCACTCAGAGGAAAATGCAGAAAGCAGGCGGGAAATCAGGGACGCGCCAAATACAAAATTCTGTTTCAGGCGTGATAATGCGCCTGTATAATTGGAATATGGAAGGGAGAATCGAAGGCAGGGAGAATGCTAAGAAGAGCTTGGGCCTATGCCGAAGCTGACAGAAAATCTCTCCAAACCTCATTGACAGGACGAAGGATACTCTATATAATTAAACTGCAAGTTTAATTACTGCAGGTAGGGACAAATGGGACGAAGAAAGAAAGAGCCTAGAAGCGTACATCGGGAAAACATAGTGTCTGCGGCATCCGCTCTATTTATGGAAAGGGGGATTGCCGCGACTTCTATGGACGATATCGCGAAAGCCGCCGGATACAGTAAGGCAACATTATATGTATATTTTGAAAACAAGGAGGAGATAGTCGGCATTTTGGTGTTAAACAGTATGAAGAAGCTTGACGACTATATATCTTCTGCGCTGATACGGTATGAAACTACAAAAGAAAAATATGACTTTATCTGCCGCGGGCTGGTGCAGTATCAAGAGGAATTTCCTTTTTATTTCAAAATGGTATTGGATCAAATCAACATTGACTTTGAGAGCCGCGACTATCTGCCGGAAGAAAAGGAAACTTATCAAATCGGGGAGGAAATAAATGAAAAGATAAAAGACTTTTTGTTATCCGGCATGGAAAAGGGGGATTTGCGAAGTGATTTGGAAATTATGCCTGCCATAATTAATTTTTGGGGTATGCTTTCCGGAATCATTCAGCTTGCCGCCAACAAAGAAGAATATATTAGAAAGTCAATGGGCTTATCTAAAATAGAGTTTTTGGAATATGGCTTTTCTCTTGTTTACCATTCGATTGCGACAAAGGGGTGATGATTATGAATGAAAAAAATGTGCTTGCCATTTTAGGCAGTCCTCATACAAACAATGCCCTGACGGGAGAAGAATAGACAATGACACGGCAAGGGGGCTTATGATTATGAACATAAAGTGGGATGCGGACAGATATACGAAAGACTTTTCCTTTGTTCATCAGTATGGGAATGATGTTGCGGAACTGATCGACTGTGGAAAAGGCTGCACCCTGATAGACCTGGGATGCGGGAACGGTGCACTGACCAAAGCACTGTGTGAAAAAGGTTTCCGGGCGACCGGCATGGACAGCTCGGAGGAACTGCTGGGGATAGCAAGGGGAAAATATCCGGAAATACCGTTCATCCGGGCGGATGCAACAGACTTTTCCGTGGAGGAAGCCGTGGATGTCATTTTTTCCAATGCGGTGTTCCACTGGATCGACAGGGAAAGACAGTCGGATATGCTGGCCTGTGTCCACAGGGCATTAAAGGGAAAAGGACAGTTTGTATTTGAGTTTGGCGGGCATGGAAACAATGCCCTGATCCACGGCGCGTTGGCAGAGGTTTTTTCGGAACACGGGATTGCGTACAGAATGCCGTTTTATTTTCCTGCCATCGGGGAATACGCCGCCATGGTGGAGCAGGCGGGTTTCCTGGTCAGATATGCGGTTTTGTTTGACAGACCCACGGAGTTAAAGGGAAGCGACGGGCTGAGGGACTGGATCCGCATGTTTGTGAAGACTCCTTTTGCTGCGGTGGAGGATGCGGAGAGGGAAGAGGTCATCTCGCAGGCGGTTGAAAGGCTTAAGGGTTCCCTGTACCGGGAGGGCAGGTGGTATGCTGACTATGTGAGGATCCGAATGAAGGCGGTCAGGGAATAGGACGGTTGCTTATCTCCTGCTCCTCAGAGGAATCCTGGGCTTAAGTGGGATACTGTCAGCGTTTGCATCTGTGAGGCTTATTTAACCTTTATTGCTTTACCATTTATTAAATGACTGGAAAATCAGTTTTTTGCTGATATCATGAATTAAGAAGGTTTTAATGGTACAGGCGATTCATTTCATGCGTTTCGGAATATCCAAAAGGATATTCCGAAACATTCCCGTAACCTATTCTGCTGTTTCAGCCAATGAGAACTTGATTTTGCTGATTTTTTCAGACTTCTGTGGGGAAAAGCCAAAAACAATTGATGAATATATTCTGGGGCGGGATGCGGATAAACAGGAAGAGCTGCGGCATATCCGCCAGATCCTCCGTGACGCTTTACCGGAAGCGGAAGAAAGGATTTCCTGGAGTATGCTGACTTACTGGAAAGGGCACAATATTGACGCTGCGTTGGTTGGGAAGCTTGCAGGGTGGTGCGGGGAAAACGGCGGTGTTACAGGGTCAGAGGACGAGGCATTCTTGCGCAAAATTTATCCGGCGCCTGCTCTCTGACCCTGAGTACGTTTCTTTGCGAAGCAGACGCCGGGGAGGGGCTTGCCCGCCTCGTTGGAATGGGGGAGGGCTGAGCTGTTACAAAATGGAGGAAGCGTAAATCACGGAAATCAATTTTCAAAAACAGATAGATAAGATATAATGAAGGCATGGAT
>CAOKWI010000025.1 GCA_948473115.1 uncultured Lachnospiraceae bacterium
CTCCCAATAAATCAAGGTTTCAGCAACAAAAAATCAGGTAGGATTTGACACTACCTTAAGTTTAAGGAGGGTGTTACGAATGAGTTTTATGATGGCTTTCGGATGGGCAAGCGTGATGCTTTGCATAGGAATGTTTTTACGGGCAAAGGTTCCTTTTCTCCAAAATATGCTGGTGCCTTCCAGCGTAATTGCGGGTATTCTTGGAATTATCTTTATGAATGTTATACCGGGGATGGGCGTTGATGTCGGGACAGATGCGGAAATGTTTACAACGATTGTGAATCACCTCTTTACAGTTTCTTTTATCTCGATCAGTCTGACAAGTGCACCAAAGGCAGAGGGCAACAATGCTAAAAATACTGCGAAAGGTACGGTCGGTCTTGGGCTTGTATGGTGTTTGCTATATGCCTTGACACCGGTGGTGGGATTTGGAGTGGTTTTACTGATTGGCAGGGGTGTGGATATGCATGAGATTTATGGTATGCTTGTCCAGTTTGCCTTTTGTCAGGGACCGGGTCAGTCAGCCGCCTATGGGGTTATTTTCGAGCAGTATGGATGGGAGAATGCGGCTATGGTGGCGATTACCTTTTCGGCAATTGGATTCATTGCTGCATTCTTGATTGGAATACCGTTAGCAAAGCAGGGTATTAAAAAAGGGTTGGCAAAGCATTGTGGTAAGTTGGATGAAGCTATTTTAAGGGGGTATTTAAAGAAAGAAGAGCAGAAGGAGCAGATGGTAAAGGATACCACCTGTAACAGTAATATCGAGACATTGGCCTTTCATTTTGCTGTGATTGGAGTTTGTTATATCCTGGCAGTCGGAATTTCTAAGATTTTTGCCCTGATTCCAAGCTTTATTGGCACCTCGATGAGCAGCATGATGTTTATGAATGGTATGTTCGCGGCATACATTGTAAAATGGGTGATGAGAAAATTAAAAATAGATTTTCTGCTCGAAAACAGTCTACAGAGTAAGATTACTGGCTGGACGGCAGATTATCTGGTGGTGTGTGCGTTTATGGCTGTTTCTGTCAGCATTATTAGACAGTGGTTAGTGCCGATTATCATTGTTTCAATTATCATCGTGGCTGTTACCTTCTTTGTATGTATTTATTTTGGGCCGCGTTTTGGGGGAGCGAATGATTTCGAGCGTACACTTGGACTTTATGGCACCTGTACAGGAACAGTGCCAAGCGGTGTTGCCCTGGTTCGGATTGTGGATCCGGCTTTTCATACTTCTACCAGTATAGAACTTGGCGCCTGTAATCTTGTCATGATAGCGAGTACGCCGGTGTATCTTATTATTCTGGGCTTTGCATCAGGAAGCACGGGGATTGCTGCCACTGTTTCTGGATTGCTTATCTGTGCGGCTGTCTATGCAGTCTTATTAAAGATTACAAGGACATGGGGCAAGAAGACATTCAGCTGGAAATAAGGTAGTTGAAAGGAATAGAAGCTGAAAGGAATAGAACAGGAGGAATGATGATTTGGACCAGATTTATTTTAATGGAAAAATCCTGACAATGAGTGAGAAAACAGCGGAGGACGCGGTATCCAGGGCACCGGAGGCTGTTTTGGTCAGGGACGGGATTATCAGGGCGTTAGGAATGCTTAATGAGGTAGAACAGAAATCGGATGGGGATGCATGTAAGGTTGATTTGCAGGGGCGGTGTCTGATGCCGTCGTTTATTGATTCCCATGGCCATTTTGTGATGAACGGGCAGATGTCTGTATGTGCGGATTTATCTACATGCGAGTCTTATGATGATATCATACGGGTGTTGAAACAATATATTGAAAAGAATAAGATAACAGAAAAGGAAGTTGTAATCGGCTTTGGATATGACCATAATTTTTTGGCAGAAGAAGGGCAGCCGGATAAAAGAGTGCTGGATCAGGTGAGCAGGGAAATTCCGATTTTAGCAATGCATGTTTCCGGCCACCTTGCATGTGTCAATAGCGCGGCGCTTGCATTAGCGGGAATAGATGAGAAGACATCGGAGCCTAACGGAGGTGTGATTGGCCGGCTTGGTACAAATAATGAACCAAGCGGATATTTGGAAGAGGCAGGTATGCTTGCCGTGCAGCAGGCAGTCGCTTCCAGGATAAAAGTTGATTTTGCCGGAATTGTACAGGGGATGCAGAAAACCTATATTGAAAATGGTGTCACGACTGTCCAGGATGGCGCAACATCGGAGGCAGATATCAAAACGCTGCTGGCGATGTCAGCCGGAGGGCAACTTAAAATAGATGTTGTCGCGTATCCGCTTATGCCGTCCGGAGGTAAGAAGATAATGGAAGAAAACCGGGAAATTTGGGGAACGTATTGCCAGCGTTTAAAGATAGGCGGTTATAAGCTGGTGCTTGACGGTTCTCCCCAGGGAGGATCGGCGTGGATGACGGAACCGTATCTGGGCGGGGAAGAAGGATATTGCGGATATCCGTGGATGCCGGATGAGGAAGTTCAGGCTTATGTCAGGCAGGCGGTGGAGGAACGCAGGCAGCTTTTGGTTCATTGCAATGGCGATGCCGCCGGAGACCAGTTTTTAAATGCTTATGAGAAAGCAGTGGAAGAGACAAAGCCGGAAGAGGATTTGCGCCCGGTTATGATTCACTGCCAGACAGTCCGTAACGATCAGCTTGACAGAATGGCAAGGCTTAAGATGATTGCCTCTATCTTTGTCGGCCATGTGTGGTATTGGGGCGATATCCACATGAAGAATTTCGGTCCGGTAAGGGGAAATCATATTAGTCCGGTAAAAGATGCCATGGACAGAGGACTTATAGTGAATTTTCATCAGGATGCACCTGTTACGAAACCGAATATGCTTCACTCTGTCTGGTGTGCTGTCAACAGAATCAGCCGGAAAGGCGCAGTGATTGGAGAAGATCAGAAAATATCTGTCTATGACGCACTGAAAGCTGTGACAATCAATGCGGCATATGAATATTTTGAGGAGGACAGCAAGGGAACCATTTCTGTGGGAAAAAGAGCAGACCTGGTCGTGCTGGATCAATCTCCGCTTGAGGTGGAACCAGAGGAAGTAAAGAATATCCGGGTTATGGAGACGATAAAGGACGGAATCTCGATTTACCAGTTTGGTAGATAGGGACGGTACCTTGACAACTGTATCTTTTACACCGAAAAGGAAAATAAAAAATCTTGCATTGACGCGTAACCTATGGTATAGTCTGGTTATCAAATATCATTTCATGGAATTTTATGTGCGTATATCAGGCTTTTCGCCAGACAATTCCCACACATTTATTTCAGGTACAGGCGGAAGGCAAGGCTAGGAGATAGGTTGTCCCCCTGTACGGACAGGAGGATAACGTGAAACAAAAGAAGGATGAAGGGTGCACTGCCTTTACAGAGGACGAGGCGGCGCAGCAGCCGGACCATTGCCAGGAGGCGGATGTAAGCAGCAAACGGATTTTCGGGAACCATACCCTGTGTGCACAGTTTTTAAGGGACTATTCGGGTCTTGAACTTTTTGCCAACGTACAGCCGGAGGACATTGAGGACGTCTCGGAGCGGTACCATTTGTACCGGGAAGTGGAACTCAATTCGGACACGGTGAAAAAGGTGCGTGTCAGGAATCCCGGAGGATCCGCGGAAGGCGGGACACAGGACATTTATGTGGTCTCCCTGATAGAGCATAAGAGCGGGGTCGATTACGACGTGACCATGCAGATATTAAGGTACATGGTCTGTATCTGGGAAAACTATGTCATAGAACTTGAGGAAAAGTATGAGGCTGAAAAACCGGGGCATGGCAGGACGGCGAATGGGAAAGCGAAGAGACACAAGGGCATCAGCAGGCTGAAGGGGTTCCGTTACCCACCGATTTACCCCATCGTGTACTACGAAGGTGCGGACGAATGGACAGCCGCATGGCACCTTAAGGACAGGATCCTGCTTGGGGATCTGTTCCAGGCATACATACCGGATATCACCTACCGGCTTGTAAGGACAAGGGAATATTCCAATGAGGAACTGCTGTCAAGGGAGGATGCAATCTCGCTGGTGATGCTGCTCAACAAGATACAACGTGCAGAGGATTTTCGAGAACTCGCAGGGGTTCCCGGCGGGAGGGTGGACGAGATCTTCCAGAGAGCCCCCGCCGACGTGGTGGAGATCATAATATCGGAGATACGGAGTCTCTGCGCAAGGGTAAACATGCCACAGGGTGAAACGGACGAACTCATAAAGAAAGTGAAGGGCGGCAACATGGGAAATCTGTTTGAGAACATGGAAAAAATGGACATACAGCTGGAACGCCGCAGGACAGCCGAGCAGACCCGGCGTGCCGATGAAGCAGAAAAACGTGCAGATGAATCCAAGAGGCAGGCAGATGAATCCAAGAGGCAGGCTGATAATTTATACCGTGTCCTTATTACCACATACAAAAAGCAGGGAATGGCGAAAGAAGATGTCAGTAAACAGCTTGTGGAAGAACTGGGGGTAGATAAAAAAGTGATAGATGAACAAATGGAGAAGTTTTGGGTAGAATGAATATTACAAGGTTCCCGGTGTAAGATATGCAGTGGTCTCGCGCCGGGATTTTTGTCGTAAAAAATACAGGAGATGGATTATGTCTATTAAAATCGCGATATACAACATATTGGTAAACAGGCAGCCCGGGATATCAGCCCGGTATCACAAACTGCATAGCGGCCCGGGATGGATTGTCAAAATTCTTTCGTGGGCTTATCTGCTGTGGTTGAATTTTGCGTTCTATGTTTTGCAGTTCCGGTTTCTGGGAAGCGTACCGGAAATGGACGCCTATGAGAATAAGCGCTTGAACTGCAGAATGAGTGAATCGGAGGAGTACCTGCGGCAGAATCCGGGACTTACCGTGGAAAATTATGTAAGGAAGCTGTCCCAATATGATGTCATTTCTTTTGATGTCTTTGACACTTTGATTTTTCGCCCTTTGGCTCTGCCTGTGGATGTATTCCATATGCTCGGCAACGCATTTGGGGTCATGGATTTTAAAAATATCCGTGTAAAGGCGGAATGGGAGGCCAGGGAAATCTATAACGCCAGGGAAGGCAATAAGGAAATATGTCTTTCTGACATATGGGACAATATGGAGGAAAAAGTGGGCATTTCTTCCGAAGCGGGGCAGAGAATAGAAAAAGCTTTGGAGCAGAAGCTGTGCTATGCAAATCCCTTTATGCTTGAGGTCTGGAAGCGGCTGAAGAAACTGGATAAAAGGATGATTATTGTCTCGGACATGTATCTGCCGGAGGAGTGCATTAGGGACATTCTGGAAAAGGCAGGATATACCGGCGCATGGAAGCTGTATATTTCAAATGCGTATCATAAGAGCAAAGCGGATGGCAGGCTGTATGAGCAGGTATTATCGGATTTACACGAGTCCGGGTATGGAACCGGGAAGCTGTCGCTGATCCATGTGGGAGATAATCCCCACAGCGATGCAAAGATGGCGGTGCGGGCAGGAATCGAGACTTTGCCATATCAGAATGTGAATAAGAACACATCGTTATACAGGGCATTTGACATGTCTCCGTTGATCGGGAGCGCATATCGGGCAATTGTCAGTAACTGGATTTATGCAGGCTTGCAGGCGTACTCCATGGAATATGAATACGGCTTTATCTATGGCGGTCTGTTTGTGCTGGGATATTGTTCTTTTATCCATGATTATTGTAAGCAAAACGGGATTGATAAATTGCTTTTTTTATCCAGGGATGGGGATATCTTAAAGCAGGTCTATGACTATTTATATCCGGGTGAACTTACGGAATATGTCTACTGGTCCCGGAAGGCAGCCACAAAGCTGGAGGCATCATTTGACAGGCACGACTATTTCCGCAGATTTATTTACCACAAGACAAATCAGGGTTATACGCTTCGCAGGGTGCTCCATTCCATGGAACTTGATTTCCTTACGGATCAGTTGTGTGACTGGAAGGGGATGTGGCCGGAAATGGCAGGAAAGCTGAACAGAAAGCAGACCGGTTTTGTGGATCTGAAAGCAGACGACACACTGACGGATAAAAATAATGATCTGTTAAGGGTGTTTATCGCGGCAAAGTGGGATCAGGTCATGCAGGTATATCGCGGACAGGATATGGCGGCAAAAGCATATTATGAAAAGGTATTAAAAAATGTAAGGAAGGCAGCAGCCGTTGATATCGGCTGGGCGGGCAGCGGCGCCATGGCATTGCGGCATCTGGTGGATCAGGAATGGGAGATTCCATGTGAGGTCATTGGCCTTATCGCAGGGACAAACACGTTACATAATGCGGAACCGGATGCATCGGAGATTTTTCTGCAGGACGGTCAGCTGGTGGCATATTTATATTCGCAGAGTCATAACAGGGATCTTCTGAAAAAGCATGACCAGAATAAGGGTTATAATGTGTTTTGGGAACTTCTGCTCTCATCGCCGACGCCTCAGTTTAAAGGATTCTATATGGGGAACAAAGCAGCGGGACACGCCGAAAGTCAATATCTGGAAGACCTGGATATCACACTTGCCTTTGGGGAGAAAGATGCTAATCTGAAGGGAATACAGGAAATACAAAGCGGTATTATGGATTTTGTGAAGGAATATCATAAGCGCTTTCAGGAATTGCCTTATATGTTTCATATATCCGGCAGGGACGCTTACGCGCCGATGCTGGTGGCAGCCAGCCATCATGAGAAGTATTTGAAAGAAATGGAAAAGAAATTTCATCTGGAAATAAACGTGATATGAGTGCCAAAAAATGAATGCCAAAAGATAAGTGCCAAAAAAATGAGCGTCAAAAAGTGCATTTTCTGCAAAATTCCTTTCTGACGCTCCTGCCACTTGTCCAGCCCTCAGTCTACCTCATTTGCTTCGGCTTCCTCATGGTATTCTTTCTCTGTATTGACATTCCAGATATTGTCCTTATTCTTTTCGCCGCTCAGGATATTCTTGACGGTTTCAAAGGACGTACACATGGAATGGTCTATATTGTTATAGCGGTGCTGACCGTTACGTCCCACACAGTAGAGATTGTCGATGGACTTTAAGTAGTCCACCAGGGTGTCGATCTCATCGTAGGTATCAAAATATGCCGGATATGCCTTTTTTACCTTTTCCATATGGGTGTCGATCACGGCATCAGCAGAGTCGATCAGCCCCAGCTTGATCATTTCCTGGATGCCGATTTTGGAAAATTCCTCTTCGGACATATTCCAGAATTCATCGCCCTCATTTACGAAATATTCCAGGCCGATCCACACGGTATTCTTCAGATCCCTGATCATATAAGGTGACCAGTTATTGTAGATCTGGAAGCGTCCCAGCTTGACATGGCGGTCCTGCACATAGACCCAGCAGTCGGGGACAATGTTGTTCACCGTCCGGATATCCGTCTTGTTTTCCAGGTTGATCCTGGGAACCAGAACGCCCAGGGTCATGTAATCGCGGTAGGGCAGCCCGGCCGCAATACGGGCTTCATTGGCGGGAACGTCGTTCATGCCTGCCACCAGATCCTTTATGGGCATGGAGGAAATAATGTAATCGCCCTCGATCTCATGCTCCGCCCCGTCCTTCACATAGGTGAGGGAAGTGATCACATTGGCTGCGTTTTTATGGATTTTGGTGACTTTTGCATTCTTATGAATGACACCGCCCAGTTTCTCGATCTCCTCCGCGGTGACCTCCCAGAGTTGGCCGGGACCCAGCTTGGGGTATTTGAATTCTTCAATCAAAGAGGTTTCCACCTTGCGGTTTTGGACTCTGAAAATCTTGCCGAAAATATCTTTGATGATCGCTATAATGGACATTCCCTTTACACGTTGGGCGCCCCAGGAGGCATCGATCTCGCTGGGATGGCGTCCCCACAGGTTTTCCGTGTAATATTCAAAGAACATGGAGTATAGCTTACGGCCAAACCGGTTGATATAGAAATTCTCAAGGTTGTCCTCCGGCTTTTTGAATAAAATGGCTTTCAAATAACTGAAACCTACCTGCATGGTGGTGAGGAAGCCCATGTTTTTAAGGGTGTCCCATTTCAGGGAAACGGGATAGTCGAAAAATTTCTCATTAAAATAAATCCGGGAAACCCGGTGTCTGGTCAGCATAACCCTGTCTTCCTTCTCCGGATCAGGCCCGCCCTTCTCCAGCGGCATGGGACGTTTTAGCAGAATGTCGTCATAGGTGGGATGCCCCTGCATGGGAAGCATCCTGTCCCACCAGGCGTTGACCTCCGGTATTTTGGAGAAAAAGCGGTGACCGCCCATGTCCATACGGTTTCCCTTGTAATTTACTGTCTTGGAAATGCCGCCGAAGCAGTCGCTTTCCTCAAAAACGACTACTTTTATATCATTGGCTTTGGTCAGTAACTCATAGGCCGCCGTAAGTCCTGCGGGACCGGCTCCGATCACGAGAGCTGTTTTCGACATATCTTTTGTCCTTTCAAAAAATATTATTAACAATTCCTGACAATTCTGAACAAATTATATATAGTATACCATATATATAAAAAAATTAATATAGTTTTAAAAAATTGATGAAAAGAAGCGTCTGCCGATATGTGTTTTGCTTGTAAAGTGTGCCGGTATATTATAAAATAGTGGTAATCCATAAATCGGTATGCCGTTTTTCGGCGGAAAGAGAGGTATGTATGGTCAATAAGGAGTTTTTTCCTGACGGCACTGTGATTGACGACTGGTTCTATGACACAAGGGTTCCTGCCCTGGAGGAACTGGGCAGGCAGTATGTCCTGACACAATATGGTATTTTTGACGACGGAAAGGTTCATACCAGGGAGTTCCAGTGGCTGATCGATCTGGTGGCCCAACGGGGCGGCGGTGTGATCGTGGTTCCCGCCGGGACTTATCTCACGGGATCCCTTTTCTTTAAGCAGGGGGTGAATCTCTATGTGTCGGAAGGCGGCACGCTAAAGGGCAGCGATGACATTTCCGATTACAGACTCTGTGAAACCCGTATAGAGGGGGAGACCTGCACCTATTTCGCGGCACTGATCAATGTCGACGGCGTGGACGGCTTTACCATGTGCGGCCCGGGCGTCATTGACGGGAACGGACTGCGGTCCTGGAAAGCCTTCTGGCTGAGAAGGGAGTGGAATCCGAAATGTACCAACAAGGACGAGCAGCGTCCACGCCTGGTCTATATTTCCAATTCCCAGAATGTGCTGGTGGCGGATCTGCATCTGCAGAATTCCCATTTCTGGACAAACCATATTTATAAAAGCCATCATGTGAAATACCTGAACTGCCGCATCTTTTCGCCTGCCATACCGGTGAAAGCGCCCAGCACGGATGCCATTGACATTGATGTGTGCACTGATTTCCTGATCAAAAACTGCTACATGGAAGTCAATGATGATTCCGTGGTGTTAAAAGGCGGCAAGGGTCCATGGGCCGACACGGCGCCGGAGAACGGCGCAAATGAGAGGATCCTTGTGGAGGACTGTACCTATGGGTTCTGTCATGGCTGCCTGACCTGTGGTTCCGAATCCGTGCATAACCGCAATATCCTGATCCGCAGACTGAAAATATCGGACGGATCCAATCTGCTGTGGCTGAAAATGCGTCCTGATACGCCCCAGCTTTATGAGTATATCACGGTTGAGGACGTGGATGCAAAGCTGAAAAACTTTATCACGGTCAAGCCCTGGACGCAGTTTTTTGACCTGAAAGGAAGGACGGATGTCCCGAAATCCCGGGGAGAGCATATCACGATGCGGAACTGTAGCTGTGCGTGTGACACATATTTTAATGTGGAGGCTCAGGAGGAGCAGTATGTCCTGTCAGACTTTACCTTTGAGGATCTCCGTATTACCGCCAACAACGACAATTTTACAGAAGGAATTGTGGAGAACATGACGGTGAAAAACGTCCAGGTGGACATAAGGCCAGAGAGTGATGGGGATACTTTTGGACAGGCTGTGTTCGGATCATGAGTGAGAAAAGGAACAGGAATACAAATTGCCGGAAAGGAACAGATATTCGGATGTTGTAGACGCAAAGGTATGAAAACCATGATCGGGAATCCGGCGTCATAAGGTAGATCCGCAGTAATGGAAGAATCAGGAGGGGAAATCAGCAAAATGAACAACCAGCAAACAAATAATAGCCAGCAAAGAAACAACGGCCAGCAGGCAGACAAGACCCAGCAGACAGACAAGACCCAGCAGGTAGACAAGACCCAGCAGGCAGACAAGACCCAGCAGGCAGGTAAAACCCAGTATAACGAGAGAAACATTTCCATGGTCATGGATATGTATGAATTGACTATGTCCAACGGGTATTTTAATAACGGCAACCAGGATACCCTGGTGGCTTTTGATGTATTTTACAGGAATAATCCGGATAACGCGGGTTTTTCCATTTTCGCGGGACTGGAGCAGGTGGTGGAATACATACAGAACCTGCATTTCAGCGAAGAGGATGTGGAATATCTGCGCACCAGGAATCTGTTTACGGAGGAATTTCTGGAGTATCTGCTCCATTTCCGGTTCAGGGGCGATATTTATGCCATGCCCGAGGGGACGATCATGTACCCGAATGAGCCGGTCATGACGGTGGTGGCTCCGCTGATCGATGCCCAGCTGATTGAGACAGCCGTTTTGCTGCAGATCAATCACCAGTCCCTGATCGCCACCAAGACCAACCGGATCGTGCGGGCGGCAAACGGCAAGCCGGTGTCCGATTTTGGGGCAAGGCGTGCCCACAATGTGGATGCGGCGGTCTATGGGGCAAGGGCGGCCTACATCGGCGGTGCGGTGGGAACGGCCACGGTGCTGGCGGGGCAGATGTTCCACATTCCCATTTCCGGCACCATGGCCCACAGCTGGGTGATGTCCTTTGAGAATGAATATGAGGCCTTTAAGGCATACGCGGAGAGCTATCCTGACGCCACGGTGCTGCTGGTGGATACTTATGATGTGCTGCACAGCGGCGTTCCCAATGCCATTCGCGTGGCCGGAGAAATCCTGGAACCCATGGGAAAGCGGCTGAAGGGCATCCGTCTGGATTCCGGCGACCTTGCCTATCTGTCAAAGGAGGCAAGGAAACTTCTGGATGAAGCGGGGCTGAGGGACTGCATTATTGTGGCTTCCAACAGCCTGGACGAGTACACCATTTCCTCCCTGAACCGGCAGGAGGCGCTGATCGACAGCTATGGCGTGGGCGAGAAGCTGATCACTTCCTCCACCACTCCCGTATTTGGGGCGGTTTATAAGCTGGCGGCTGTGGAGAAGGACGGTAAATTCATACCCAAGATCAAGATCTCGGAGACGGCGGAGAAGATCACCAATCCGGGCATCAAGGAAGTATACAGAGTGTATGACAAAGAGGGCAAGGCAGTGGCGGATTATCTCACCGTGAAGGGGGAAGAGATCGACACCACAGCCCCCGTGCGCTATGTGGATCCCATTCATTACTGGAAGAACCGGAGTTTTGTGGACTGCACCTTCAAGCCGCTGCAGAAGCAGATCTTTCAAAACGGCGAGCTGGTATACAAACTGCCTTCCCTGGATGAGATCAGGAATTATGTGAGGAACCAGCTGGAAAATGAGATCTGGAAGGAAGAACAGCGCTTTGAGAATTCCCATACCCATTATTTGGACATGAGCCCTGCCATGTTTGAACTGAAGATGGGACTGCTGCATGAGAAGTAAGGAATTGTTCTTAAGGAAATACGGCTGAAAGGCGGGAACCTTTTTGAAATTGCAGATATCTTATAGTTAGAAGATTCATTCAAGGAGGAACTGCGGATTTGTTGTCATTGTTTATTGGAATACAATTGGCAGGTATAGCTGTTCTGCTGATAGAGATCCTGTACATACTACAGCAGAGGCCATCGTGGATGCAGACGAATCTCCTGATCATAGTACTGGCGACCCTTGTGAATTTCGTTGGATACCTGTTTGAACTCCAGGCGCCGTCAAAGGAGATCGCGCTTCAGTCGGTAAAGTTTTTGTATCTTGGAAAACCGTATATCATATTAGCCACTTTTATCTTTGTCATGCGGTTTTACAATATACATATCCCAAAGTGGGTCAAGTATGTATTATGCTCCCTGCATATTGGAATCAGCCTGTTGGTGTTTACATGCGATAAGCATTCGCTGTTTTACAGTAGTATTGATTATACGCAGGAGGGGTACTTTCCGCATCTGGTGCTGGGACACAGCCCGATCTATATATTATACAGCGGTCTGATACTGGTCTATCTCCTGGTCCTGTCGGTGGTGGGAATATACAGATATAGAATGACAACGGGGGCAAGGGAGAAAAAGCAGGTGCTGTACCTGACGGCCATCGTGGTAGTTGCGGGAATCGGTTTTGTGGTATATTTCAGCGGTATTATGAAAGGATATGATGCCACGCTTCCGGCTTACCTGGTCTGTACATTGCTGCTGCTGGTGGTCATGCTGAAGTATAATCTGCTGGATACCATGGACCTGGCAAAGGAACATGTGATCGATGAATTTACAGACGGTCTGCTGGTACTGAATAAATACCACCAGCTGATCTATGTCAATCCGCAGTTTCGGGTCATTTATCCCGACTTCGACGGGATGGATCAGGACGGGATCATACAAAAGCTGGAGTATTTATGTCTGAGTAAGAAGCAGCTTTCCCTGAATCAGCGGGTATATGAAGTACATGAAAAGGATATTGTAAAGAGCTCGGCATTTTATGGGAAATTGCTGATAGTACGGGATATTACGGAGATTTATGAATATACGATACAATTGGAAAACGCGAACCAGGCTAAAACAGATTTCCTGGCAAGGATGTCCCATGAGATCCGCACCCCCATTAACGCGGTTCTGGGAATGGATGAAATGATTCTGCGGGAAAGCGGAGAGGAGGAAATTAAGAAGTATGCCCTGGATATCAAGGCATCGGCAAGTACCCTGCTGGCGCTGATCAATGATATATTGGATACCGCGAAGATAGAATCTGGGAAATTGGAGATCATACCGGCCGAATATGCCCTGGACAGTCTGTTGAATGATATCGTCAACATGATCTATGTGAAAGCGAGGGACAAAAATCTCACGTTCCTGCTGAAAGTAGAAGAAACCATACCGAATCATCTGTTCGGGGACGATGTGCGAATCCGTCAGGTGCTCATAAATTTGTTAAATAATGCGGTGAAATATACGGAAAAGGGAGTTGTGACACTGGATGTTTCCGCAATGCCGGCAGGTACGGAGGTGGTATTACACTTTTCGGTCAGGGATACAGGAATCGGGATCAAGGAAGAGGATATGCCTAAACTGTATGCCGCTTTTGAAAGGATAGAGGAGGAAAGGAACCGACATACGGAGGGGACCGGTCTGGGCATGAATATCGTGGTCGATCTCCTCGACCTGATGGGCAGCAGCCTGAAGGTGGAGAGCGAATATGGTAAGGGAACTACCTTTTCCTTCTCGCTGCATCAGGCGGTAATAGAAAACCAGCCCATCGGAAATTTTGAGGAGCGGAGCAGAAACTTATATCAGGAAGAGCATTACATGGCCAGCTTTGTTGCACCAGAGATCAGGGTTCTGGTGGTGGATGACAATGAAATGAACCGGCGTGTATTCAAAGGATTATTAAAGCAGACGCAGGTACAGGTCATGGAGGCGGCATCCGGTTATGAATGCCTGGATCTGGTCCAGACAGAACGGTTTGATATAATTTTTATGGATCACATGATGCCGGAACTGGATGGGATTGAAACGCTGCACCGGATGAAGCAGCTTCCGGGAAATAAATGTAAGGACGTCCCGGTGGTGATCCTTACGGCAAATGCTATCGTGGGCGCAAGGGAGAAATATCTGGAGGAGGGCTTTGACGATTACCTGTCAAAGCCCATACAGGGAGCAAAGCTGGAAGCGCTTATCATACGCAATATTCCGGAGGTCCCATTGGGATCCGGTGCGGGTGTCACCCCAGGGCGGCAGGGAACCGCGCCGGATATGCCAGAGCCCAAGGAGGCTGTTCCGGATATCCCGGAATTCGACCTGGATTATGCAAGGCAGTACTTCGGGGAAGAGCAGCTGCTTCTGATGACCATGCAGGACGTGTATCAGGAATTGCCGGATATTATGGAGAAGCTTCAGAATAAATATGATGAGATTATGGCACAGGAACAGACCGCCCGGCAGGAGACGGTAAAAAATTACCGCATAGAGGTCCATGCCTTAAAAAGCAATACGGCCATGGTCGGCGCGCTGATCCTGTCCAAGCTGGCAAGGCTTTTGGAACTGGCTGCAATCGAGGGAGACCTGGAGAGAATCCGGACATTGCACCCCATACTGATGGAAGAACTGGAAAAGCACCGTTCCTATATGCAGCCGTTGGAAATTCAGGGAGGAAAGGAAGACGATTTATGGATATGAAACGAATCATGTTGATTGGGAAATTTAATACCACGGTTCAGAATTTAAACAGGATTTTAGGAAAGGAATACCAGATACAGCTGGCGCCGGATCAGGTGGAGGTGGTCATTGGAATGCTGAAAATGGAAGTCCCGGATCTGGTTCTGGTCTCCACCGCGGGGATGGAGGAATATCACAGGGACATTTTCTCGCACCTTCAGGAGAACTATTCCTACATTCCGGTAGTCTATGTGGGAACTGGGGAGGAATTAAGACTGTTCAAGGACTTTGAGGAATCGGATCAGTTCCAGGCAATCGCAAGACCGGTACAGGTAAGGGATATTTCATGGGCAATTTCACAGAAATTGTCAGGAGACGTGGAGAGCCAGGAGGATGTGGAGGAGGAAGAGAGGGCTTCTTGGGAGAAAAAGAGGGTATTTATTATTGATGACAGTGGAATCCAGCGTAATATGCTGCAGAATCTGTTAAAAAGCAAATATGAGGTGATGACTGCAGAATCCGGTATGGAGGCGCTGCGGATGATGAGGAAATGGCTGCCGGATCTGATCCTGCTGGATTATGATATGCCAGATCACGACGGAAAAGAAATTTTTACCATGCTGCAGAAGGAGAAAAGATATTGTGAGATCCCTGTGGTATTTCTGACAGGTGTCAAAGAGAAAGAAAAAATACAGGCAGTGCTGGGGATGGTGCCTGCCGGGTATCTTTTGAAGCCTGTGGAACAGGGCAGGCTTATGGAACTGCTGGAGAGTCTTGTCGAAAATCCTTGAAGAAGGGCGTGGCAGAAAGAAGAAATTTGTCATAAAATGGAAATACCGGGAACCTTTTCCGGCTTTTATGTATCTACTTTTCATGAGGTATTTTTTGAATCATGGAGCGTACTAAAAGACATAGAAAGAGGTTTCGAATGCGATGAAACAAATGGAATTTTGTGAGCGGATCAGTCAATACAGATACCAATTTTACATAATTGCTTATGCGATTCTGGAGAATGAAGCAGATGCGGAGGATGCGGTATGTAACGCTATCTTAAGCGGATATGAGCATTTGACGCAATTAAAGAATCCGAATAAATTTAAGTCGTGGATGATCACTATTACGAAAAATGAAGCCTTAAAACTCCGCCGTAAGAGGATGGAACTTCCGGGTGATGAAAATGTGGAGCGATTGCTGCCGCCGGTTCAGGACAGTCATAATGAATTATGGGACATCGTGCAGACACTGAAGGAAGAATTCCGTATCGTTGTTGTGCTGTTTTATTACAACAACCTTTCTCTTCGGGAAATTTCCGCGGTGCTGGATATTCCTGTAGGAACAGTAAAATCACGCCTGAACCGCGGAAGGGAGCTCTTAAAGGAAGCATTGGATGAATAGGTGGAATAACAGATATGAAAAAATTTGACAAGAAGATGAAAAAACTTTTCAAAAAAATAGAGGTTCCCGCATCCTATGATGAAAAAGTGGATAAAATCCTGCTTGGTATCATGAAAAAGGAACCCGTCCTGGAAAAGCGAAGAAACAGCAGCCCCCTGATTCGACTTGCTGTCTTTCTGCTTTGTATTTTCTGCGCTGTTTCCCTGTATACCATTGATGCCAACGCGAATATTTTTGCTGTCTTTAAGGAAACCATTATGGATTTCCTGGGAAGAGGAAGCGCTCAGGACGATATGGAGGAACTGGGAGTGGAAAGTGAGAGACAATCTGTGGAAAGCAAGCCGGACCTGATGATGGAACTTCAGGAATCGGTGATGGACAGTCACAGCATTTATCTGCTGGTAAAAATGACGGCACCCCCTGACATTAGGTTTGAGGAAAAGATTTTGTTTGATTATTTCTGCTTCTGTAAAGGATCAAATTATAATGTGAACCAGCTGCTGGGCGGTTCCATTTCCTGTGAATTGCTGGAGGTAAGCGAGGACCGTCCCAATATAGCTACTTATGTGGTCAGCCTGGTATTCGATGAGGTTCTGGAGGAGGGAAGCGAGGTGACGGTCTGCTTCAAGGATTTGACCAGGGATCCCTATTCGTCTGCCTCGGAGCTGCTGATAGACGGGGTGTGGAGCCTTACATTCTTTTACCATCCCACTGTCACCGATCATGTTGAGATTGAGGGAACGCCGGATATGGTGTTTCCTTTTATCAATACGACGGCGGAATTGAAGAAGCTGGAATTATCGCCCTTTGGGATCCTGGTGTGTGCGGATGTCTCTAACTTTCCCAGCGATGAACTGGGTGTCTCGGATACGAATATTGCCATCCGGCTGAAAATGATAGACGGAAGTGAACTTACAGTGGTAAGCCATGACACGGAAAAGCAGGGATATGTACAGGGCGGAAGCATTTCCTTTAGTGACGAGGGAGAAAGGACTTATGAACAGGTGAACCTGGAATTCACTAATATGATCAATGTCGGAAAGGTAGTAGGAGTCTATATAGAGGACCTGTATGTGCCGGTTAAGTAGCTGTTCTGAAGCAGGAAGGCGGGGCATCCTGGAGTATTCAGCACATTGGCCGTGGAAATAAAGTCAGGCTTAAAGCGTAAGCCCCGTATGGGAAACGCATTGATCGGCGCATCCTATGTCGGATTTGGGCTTGGGAGGTCAGAATGAAGTATCTATTGCTATATTTGATTGTGCCGGCAGCACTTTCTTTCCTGATGCAGAGCATATTGTGCCATAAGGTGAAAAAAGGGATACTGCGCCACGGCGTGTTGGTTTTTCCGGTTATTTCCGCAATAATGGGGGTATATATAATGTTGACACAGTGCGGGGATGCTTTTGGTGGACTTGGCATCATTGCGGCGGTTCTCTGGTTTGCCAGAGGGTGCTGTACCGCCCTGGGCTATGGGGCGGCATGGTTGCTCTTCCATATGACAAAAAGGAGGAAAGGCAGGGGACAGGAGGATTAAGGCAGGGTATGAAGAAAAAAACAGTAGTGTTTATGACAGTCGCAATGCTGCTGACAGGATGCGGCAGTACGGACACCGCTTCAGGAGGAGCAGCTGGCGGCACTGAGGATATGGCAAGTGTGCCGGAAACCGGAACGGAAGCAGTGTCAGACCCCGCCGGGCAGGAGACTGCTTCGGGGGAAGTCGGTACAGGTAACCAGAGTGATTCTGCGGAAAGCTACGGAATCAGGAAGCCGGAAGAGACGGAGTATACCTGGCAGGAATATACGGTAACACTGCCGGATGGCTGGGAAGGCCGCTGTGTGATGGAGGAAAATGAGGTGGGATTCTCAATCTACCAGAAAGCCTCTTATGAAATAGACGATACAACGGGATATATCTGCGGATTTTTCCACACCCAGGAGCCTGTGGAATATGACTACGGCAAGGAGATCATTGCCTACACGGAGGATGGGACGCTTTATTACATGGTCCAGCCTACGGATGTCCCCTGTGATACGGAGGACGACGAAATCGCAGGGGAATATCTGAGGATGTGCCAGCAGGTGCCCCAGCTGAGAAATTCCCTACAGATTGCGGTTCCAGGCATTCATGACCATGCGGACGAATACATACTTCCCACCAGCAGTCTTTTCCCGCTGGATCCCGTGATGCTGGGGGACTTTTCGGACAACACCCTCTGGATCGCGAGAAATGAGATATACGCCCGCCATGGCAGGCAGTTTACCAATGGGTACCTACAGCAGTATTTTAACAGGTGTACCTGGTATGAGGGGGAGATACCGCCGCAGGAGTTCCAGGAAAGCGTCCTCAGCCAGGTGGAAAGAGATAATGTAAAGCTGTTGTCTGCCGCGGAAAAGGAATACGACAGGCAGTATCCGTATCCGAAACAGTGTCAGGTGTCCGCCACTGCGTCGGAGGATCTGGACGGTGACGGCAGGAAGGACAGGATCGGCTATCAGGTGGAGGAACAGGAAAGCGGGGAGATCCTTTGTATGCTTACCGTAAACGGGGACACCTATATCGCCAATGAACTGGCTGACGCCGCATATGACATGGCGATGATGAATCCAACCCTGTACTGCTTCTATATTACCGATATTCTGGAAGAGGACGGTACTTTGGAGATTGCTGTTCTTGACGAGGGGCCAAGCGATGATCCGGTGACTTATTTCTTTCAATATGACGGCGCCTTGTCCTGCATCGGGTATGTCCCGGGATTTCCCTTTGCGGGGATAAACGGCGGCTTGAATGGCTTTAACGGATACGGCGGGATTACCGGGTATTCCCAGATGGACTTGATCGAGACCGCATTCGTACAGGAGTATTGGCTGTACAGTGACGGCGACATTATGGAGATGGGACCGGCATGGTATGATTTTATGCCCTCTCCGGGACACGTATTATATGAGGTCATGCCCGTATACTGTGAGCCGGAAGAGACATCGGCGATGGCCGTGATCCCGGCCCAGGAGGAAGTCTTTTTCCTTGGCACAGACGGGGAGTGTTGGATCCTGGTAAAAGGCAAGGACGGCAGCCAGGGCTATATGCTTGTGGAAAACGGTAAAATTGTGACTTTAAATAAGCCTGCGGAAGAGGTATTTTCCGGCCTGCAGTATTCCGGTTAAATTTTTGGGAACCTTTTACCTTTACAAAGTATCTTATATACAGACAGGGAAACCGCGTAATGTCTGAAAAGAACCGCTATAAAAATGAGACTATGGGACGGGAGGAACCAGGCTGCGGGATCCACAACTAGCATAGCCCGGCCTGGAAAAGGGTACGCACGGCTATGACTTTATATGATACGGAGGAATGGGTAATGAAAAAGAAATTATTGGCGTTTTTTTTGGGGGGAGTTGTGGCTGCAGGCAGCTTCCTGCAGACTTCTGCCGCAGTGCAGGCGGAAGAAGTTGTGGACGATTTAAAAAGCGAGGGCTGGAAGACATGGGCAAATGACAAGAGCTGCCAAGGCCTGTCTGATGCACATATCCAGTCCAGCGCGGTCACTTTGGTGAACGGATATCTCACAGTGACATTGGATGTGGAATTTCCGGATAAACCCCAAGGCGCAGATTATGGTTTTGGCGGAAAGGTTTATGTGTGCGAAGAGCAGTGGCAGCCCACAGCGAATGTAGGACAGGGCAGTACGCAGTACTATGATTTCTATGCATTAGAATCCGATGCCGTGGCGGAAAAATTTTTTAGTGAATGCGATGGCGGAAATTATAGCGGAGAGGGAGCATTTACGCTTACTTTTGACGGACTTACAAGCGGTAAGACTTTTTATGTGTACTGCCGTGTGTACGATACACACGGTTGGGGTGAGAAGGAAACTTATGGGAGTCATTGGGCGGTATGTCTTGGCTCTGAGACGCCTACCGCCAGCCTCGGCAGTTCCTCCGGCGGCAGTTCTTCTGCCAGCACGCCCGCTGCCAGCTACGCTGTTGAAGAGGAAGATCCCGTTACGACCTATGAAGAGGATCTGACCAACCGGGTAACAGAAGCACAGCCCGGCGCTACGATTGTGATGGAGCAGGGCGTCACCACCCTTCCCAACTCTATCATGAAGGAGCTGGCAAAGAGAAAGGATGTTTCTTTAAAGCTGGAGTTCACATATGAGGGTAAGGAATATGTGATCATTATTCCTGCCGGCAAGGCTGTTGACAACGATATTCCCTGGTACGGCCCCCTGTATCTGGCGCAGCAGTATGGCAACAGGGCGGGAACCGCTGGTTCCACCGCTTCTGGAATGGGAACTTCTTATGAAGTGCAGTCCGGCGACTGCCTGAGCAGGATCGCGGCGGCAAACAACATGACGCTGCAGCAGCTGCTGGCCAAGAACCCCCAGATCAAGGATCCGGATAAAATTGCCGTAGGGCAGAAGATCAACCGGTAAATCCGGATATTGCTGTCATGTAGTGCAAATGAAACAAGGGAAGCGCTTTTGCCAGCGCTTCCCTTAACAATAGGATATATGTGTTAATTATAGTATAACGCGTAAAAACATTCATCCTTTCAAACATGGAAAATCGTTCTCACATCAATTTTTACGCTTCTTTCCACCACTCCACTTGTTTTAAGATCTTATGCTTAACAGCCGTCGCCAAATACGCTTTATTCAAATTTTTCTTATTATATTCCAAATAACCACCACTCGACTTTTTAATCAATAAATCTGTAAAAAACCGTTCCCATGAAAAATATTGGCTGCTTTCAATATAATTCTCCCACTTTTCGCTCATCGCTTTTATTTCTTTATCATTTAGCACGCCAGACTCTATAATCAGCCATTCAAATGATTCGGGCAAATACAATACCACTTGTTTCCTCTGCCCTATCACTTTCAGAACCTTTTCTATTTCGGGGCCAAATGCCGCGCCATCAGCAATCACAACAATGTTCTCGTCTTTACACTTTAATAGTTCTGAACATATATTGGACTTTCCGGCCGCCGAAACACATTCTATTCCTATTTCATTGCATATATTCGCAAAAAACTGATAGCCTGCGTTCGAGTCTTCTGTAATGATTTTCTTGGGTTTCAACTCACTGGTATTCGCTGCATCCGGATACAGTTGGTACATTTCATGGTATAGGGGCTTTAATCCACCGTATTTTCCAGATGAACGAATCCCATAAATCTCTTCCACGCTATAAGGCAACGCTGAAAGTCCCTCCCGGGTTACCAAGACATAATAATTGTCTGTTTCCTGGATAAAACGTGCAAACTCCACGGATGACACAAAACGATTTCCCTCATCCACAAATACGACACTTTGCCCTACATCAGACAACTGCTTCTCCCATCCATTTCCCTCAACTACAATACATTGTTTCTCGCAAAACAATTCAACCCCGCTTCCCTCTCCAAGGCTTTTATACTCCCTGATCATGTCTACCAGCGTTGTTTTCCCGGTTGCGCTGTCTCCCCTGATAATCGTAAGATTTCTCCGAAGGACAAATTCATACTTTATCCTTTCATTTTGTACAATAATATGAAAACTGCCTTTCATTTTCCCACCTACACATACTGAATCGCCGCTGCGACCAGTTCCTCCATACAGTGAACAACCCTGTCATCATTTAAGACCTTGATATTAAAATTTCCCTTTCCAAAATCCATCATATATCTAAGATTAATCGTCACGTCTTTTTTCTCCGCAATCTTCAAAAGCCACTTAGCACAATTATTGCCACAATTTGTGGCGTTAAACACCTTGTCCGGCCTATTCTCAATCAGCATCAACGTCTTTACCCCACCGGACAAGCTTGTCGGTGGTATTTTCCCCAATACCGGACTGTCTATCACACCACCATCAATTACCTTTGACTTATCGACTTCTGCAATCATCTCCACCGATAGCGGCGCTGTTATCCACTCATCATGATACACGTTTTTAAAATACACCGAGGTGTTAAATATCACGTCCTCCATGTCACCAAAAAAAATATTTAACATATAATTTTCTCCCTTTTACAACGTTAAAACGTGTTTACAGGCCATTTCTAACTCTTGCCAGTAGCAATGGGACATAACTCTTTGACCGTACGCCGTTCCCAAGTGTTTCACTTATATTATACCCTGGAAGTTGTTAAAATCAACGTAAATTTTTATAGTACCAATTGGTAAGCAGAAAATCTGTTGACAAAGATGTCTATAGATGATAGACTATATGTCTATACAGAATAGACATGGGTGCATGTTAAAATGCAATCAAAGGGAAACAAAAGGGTAAGAGTGCGCAAAAGACGCAGAAATGAGGAAATTCATGGAAGATTACAGTCTGGGATTGGTGGAGGGCAGGTTTGCGGATATTGTGTGGCAGAATGCCCCGCTCACTACGGCGGAGCTGACGAAGCTTTGCGAAAAGGAACTGGGATGGAAAAGGACTACCACTTACACGGTATTAAAAAAGCTCAGTGACAGGGGACTTTTTGAAAACCGTGGGGGAACAGTGATTGTACGGATGGGGAAGGAGGATTTTTACGCAAGGCAGAGCGAGGCTTACGTAGACCGTTCCTTCCAGGGTTCGCTGCCAGGGTTTCTCACTGCCTTTACTTCCCGCCGGAAGCTGAGTGGGGAAGAGGTAGAAAAACTGAAAAAGATTATAGAGGAGCAGGAATGATGTGGTGGGTGATGTTGGAAAGTCTTGTTACAGGGCTGCTGAATATCAGTGTGCAGGCAGCAGTCATTTTCTGTGTGTTGTTTTTGGCAAGGGCAGTTTTTTCCCTTTGCAGGATACCAAAAAAATATGCGTGCTTTTTATGGATGATCCTGTTTGCCAGGCTGTTGATGCCGATGCAGCCGGAAAGCCCCGTTGGCCTGTGGATAAAGGGGGGTATGCCGCAGTCCTTTGTGGAAAACTCGCGGGCGGGGAGAGGAAATGCATTTGTACCCGGAGAATTGAAGGGCGTTACAGATGGGAACATGTCTGGAGGATCCAGGACGCCGCAGCTGGGAACAAGCGATATCGGCATATTGGAAAGACTGTGGAAGACGGAAGCTGCCAACGGGGCAGGGGAACTGCCAGGGGCAGCCCGAAGGATTTTGTTTCTGGTCTGGGGGACAGGATGCCTGGGCTTTCTGCTTTATGGCGGAGTATCCTGCCTGCTCCTAAAGAAAAAGCTGCTGTGCAGTATAAGGAGGGAAGACAACTGTTATCTGGTGGATGGCATACCCACTGCTTTTGTCATGGGTGTTTTCCCGCCAAGGATCTATGTGCCCTCGGAACTGGAGGGGGAGGATCTGGATTATGTGATCCTGCATGAAAGGACTCATATCAAGAGAATGGATTATCTGGTAAAGACAGCGGCTTACCTCATGACCTGTATTTACTGGTTCCATCCTTTTGTGTGGGCGGCGCTGGTTTTAATGAGTAAGGATATAGAGTTGTCCTGTGACGAGGCGGTTCTGGGAAGGCTGGGAGAATGCAGCAGGCGGGAATACGCAAATACGCTTCTCAGGCTGAGCGGTGGGAAACGGTATTTTGCAGGAGTTCCCCTTGCATTCGGTGAGGGTGATACAGAGAACCGGATCAGGCATATCGTCAGATACAGGAAGCCTGTTGCCGCGGCTGTGGCCATTGCGGTGATCCTGCTTTCCGGCCTGGCGGTGGTTCTGCTGACGGGTCGGCCGGAGAAGCAACCGGACGCACTAAACACGAATGCTGTTCGGTCGGAGACAAGTATTGCCCAGCCGTCCGTGACACAGGGGAATGATAAAAGTATCGGGGAGAATTCCTTCAACTCGGTCAACAGCCGTTTCCCTGAACCGGTGGAACTGCCTTCGGGACATACTGTTACTGTCACCGGGGATGTGTATCATATAATGATTTCCATTGACGGGGAGGAATACCGGATGGCAGACCTCTGTGATTCGGTCAATGCGCTCATGGAGATCCGGGAATTCGCCGAATATATCGTGGTGGATGGGCATGTCAGCCCGAATGCTTCATACTATGGTTTTTATAGTACTGAGAGCAAGCATTGGGTGCGGGCATACACGGGAGCCCTTCTTACCTGGGACGAGAACTGGCATACACGGGAAGATCCTATTGAAAGTGTGATTTATGCGGAGCCGTTTGATGACCAGGGTGTGATTTATGACTGGGAAGGCAATAGGATCGCCGTGCTTGGTCTGGAGGAGGAATATATTTATGGCCTGAAGCGGGTGGGGGACGATATCACTGTCACGATCGTTGACTATGCAGGAAAAAGCAGGGAATTACAGTTTGATTTTAAGGATTCCCTCCGTACATTGTACCATGGGTGAAAAGACCGCACCCGTAAGAAGTTGACAGGCGTGACATCATGTTGATGAAAGGGCATGGCGGGTTCTTTGTTACTTGACTACAAATTCTTCTGTAACAGAGGAGCCCTGCCAGGTGTTTCCGTCTGAACGGTGATATTCCCTTACAACTGTCCCATCCGCTTTCGTATAGTCAATTACGAATATCTGTCCCGTTTCTATTTCCATGGGATAATTGTTATAAAGCAGAACATTGCCGGTGGTGGAGTTGTCCTTAAAGTCATCGTATGCGTTTTCCAGACGCCAAAATTCCCTGCACTGGTAATCGGGAAGAACTGCCGATAAATCCGTTTTCCCAAAATAGAGTGCCGTATATTCTTTCTCTCCGACTTTAATGGTATCGGTCCGATAAGGTTCATTCATGAGAGCCAGTGAAGTCAGATCTTCCGTGTGCAGTGCGTTACCGTACTGTTTCTGGAGCTGGTTTGCCATACAGGGAACGGAACTTGTCATATAATCCATAGCTTCTGTGCCGGTGTGGGCGGAGCCGTATATTCCCATCACGTCGATGCCGTTCAAGCTGTCAAATTCCCAGATGAAATTCTCGACCATTGTATTTTCGCGATAGATATTGTCGGAATGCTGATAGTAATACTGTCCCTGTTTGATATTCTCCTCTGATAATTTGTATAAATCAGACTGCCGCTGCCCTGTGGACTCAAGGTATTCCAAAAAGCGTGCTCCCGTTGTGCCATATTGATGCCCCACATCTGTTCCGTGAAAAACCGTTTCCGGACAATCGCTTTTGATCCGCTTATAAAAATTGTAAACCTCTTGGGAGTGCATGGCTGTTCCGTCCCAATCCTGGTACAGTGAATCCAGAATGTCGTCATCATCGGATTTCATCCATATGTTCATAAATTCTGCCGTATAATACGGAAGCTCTACAAACAGATCCCGCATCCCATTATTGTGGTAATATGATGACCACAATTCAAACTCTTTCTCTAATATATTTTCCACAGAGTGCTGTTCCCCGTATAAAAATATTTCTCCGGAGGAATGTCCGCGTTTGGTTGAAAAGTGTATTATGAAATATCCAATGAACAGCAGCGCTGCGACAGCGACCGCCATAGCAACTACCGCTTTTTTCTTCCATTTTGTCTTCATACCCGTAGCTCCTTTGTGTTCCTATTGCACTTTCCCATACTATCATAATCTCCCTGATTTTACAAGTCGGGATCAGGCGCATTGCGCAGGGAGACTGAATCCGGGATCCCGGTTGTTATTTTTTTCAAATCTGTCGTATTAGGAGCGTTATTGTGTTATTCATATGGAATATTGGAACATTTTCTCATTGGTGAAATTTGACTGCATAACTTGTCACTTTATGTCTTCTATGATAAAATACACTCAGTCTGATCTCCATAACAAGGATAGATTTACTGTCACAGGGGCAGAGGAGGAGTGGTTATGAATCTGGTTATTACTTTGAGCCGTCGTTTTGGCACCGGTGCCAGCATGATAGCGGATGATCTGTCAAAGAGACTTGAGATTCCTGTTTTTGACAAGGCATACATCGAACATGAGCTGGCGGGGAACAATTATCATGATGAGGCGGAGGTCATCAGGGAACTGGCGAAGCATTCCTGCATCATATTGGGGCGCTGTGCTTCGGAGATTTTAAAGGATCAGCCTAATGTGTTTAACGTGTATGTCTGCGCTGACAAGGAGGACCGCATTCAGCGAATTATGAAAAAGCAGGCTCTCTCCTATGATGAAGCGAAAAAAATGCTGGAACACAATGACAGGGAGCGGGCGGATTACTATTATGAGAATACCGGCAAGGTATGGGGGGATGTGAATAATTATCACATGATCCTGGATACATCCAAATTTGGCGCGGAGAACTGTGCGGATATTCTGATCAAATATTTTGAAAGAGTGGAAATTATATAATGTTGTGCAAAAGAAGACAATAAATAAGATTATTGTCTTTTTTTCTTTGTAGGAGTATAATGTGGATGCTCAAAATGGAAGAATTATCCATAAGAGGTTTGGGAATGGAGGAATCTATGTATTTCATATATTTTTTGCTTTGGGTCATTTTTAACGGCAGCTTTACCTGGGAGATTGCTGCCTTTGGAATTGTGATTGCAGCGGCGTTATTTGCGTTTACCTGTAAATTTATGGATTACAGTATAGAAAAGGAGATACAAAACATAAAAAGGGTGTTTCAGGTGATTGCCTTTATCTGCTTACTTCTGAAAGAGATCACGCTGGCAAACTTTGCGGTCATCCGCCTGATCCTGACCCAGAAGGAAGAGATTGAGCCGGAACTGGTCACATTCCGATCCAATTTGAAGACGCCCACGGCAAGGGCCTTCCTTGCCAATGTCATTACCCTGACGCCGGGAACTATCACAGTGACCCTGGAAGAGGACAGATTCCTGGTGCACTGCCTGGATGAGAGCATGGCGGAGGGGATTGAAGACCTGGAGTTCCAGAAGCGCCTGTCCGCGCTGGAGAGTGTGGAACAGAAAAGAAACAGGAAACAGAGACGGAATTGAAAGATAGACAACGGAGAGAATCAATGACGGAGAGGATTAATAACAGAGAGATTCAATGATGGAGAGAATCAAAAACGGAGAGAATTAATAACAGAGAGGATCAATGACAGAGAGGATCAAAAACAGAAAGGATAAATGAGATGGGAAAGGGAATTGCGGGTCTGGAAACGGCATATCAGGGATTATTTACGGCAGTGCTCATTATACTGGCAGTGCTGGTGATCCTCTGCCTGATCCGAGCAATCATCGGTCCGAGGATAGCGGACAGGATCGTGTCCGTCAATATGATGGGAACCATGGTTATTGTGATCATTGCGGTTCTGACTGTGATGCTGGGAGAGGGATATCTGGCGGATATTTGTATTATCTATGCCATGATCAGTTTCCTTGCGGTGATCGTGCTTACCAAAGTATATATGGGAGTATATCTGGAGAGGAAAGAAACGGAAGAGAAAAAAAAGGACGGAGGCACGGTATGACGACAGCAGTGGAATGGATCAAATTTATTGCAGGCGCCATTTTCCTGTTAACCGGACTGGCGATCTTTGCGCTGGAGATGATAGGTGTATTCCGTTTTAAGTATGTGCTGAACAGAATGCACGCGGCAGCCATGGGAGATACCTTCGGGATCGGCTGTTCCCTGATAGGGCTGATCCTGATGAACGGCTTTAACTTTACTTCCGTGAAGCTGTTCCTGGTGATCGTGTTTTTGTGGTTTTCCTCCCCGGTTTCCTCCCATCTGATTGCCCGGCTGGAGGTTGCCACGGACGAGGAGCCGGACAGCCATTATAAAAAAGCGAGCAAGCCCGCTTCGAAGAATGCTTCGCATTCTTCCCTCAGTGAGACGGAGTTCCCTGGAAAGTGAAAAAGCGAGACACAATTTCCCATAAAGTAAAAAAGCGGACAAGCCTGCCCGCAGAAAGGATGGGTCAGCAGTATGACGATATTTACCTGTACCCTGCTGGGATTTCTGGTGGTCTGTGCCATTGCGGCCAGCCTCTCTAAAAATCTGTTGAATACGATCCTGATCTTCATGTCCTACAGCCTGGTCATGTCTATTATCTGGATCCTGCTGGAATCGCCGGATCTGGCGATCACGGAGGCGGCTGTGGGGGCGGGAGTTACTACCGTATTGTTTGTGGTGACCTTAAAGAAGATCCATGCGGTCATAAAGTCCGATGAGGAGACGAAGAAAACAGGGGAGGGGAACGGCGAAAATGAGTAAAAAGGTTTCTCAGGAGCAATATGAAAACACCTTCTCCTATCGGTTCGGACGCTGGCTGGACGGTGTGAAGGATCCCTTTCTTGACACTGTGGAAATGAAGCCCCAGGAAGAATTTCACGAAGACGAAGAAACGGTCAGACAGCATGGGGAAGATATCAGACAGCATATCCAGCATGCATATGACCTGGAGCATAATGCGGAAGTTAAGATATTTCGAAAAATATACAAGATCTTCAGCATTTTGTTCTGCGTCTTTCTGGTGGCTATGCTGCTGGAGGCGGTGTCGGAGCTGCCCACCTTCGGTGAGGCGGAAAACCCGGTCAATAATGAAGTGGCGGAACGCTATATCGAGAAGGGGCTGCAGGAAACCGGGGCGGTGAACATTGTCACGGGAATGATCCTGGATTACAGGGCTTTCGATACACTGGGTGAGTCCCATGTGCTCTTTATCGCCACATGTACCGTGCTGATCCTGCTGCGGGTGGATAAGAAGGGCGGCCAGGAAAACATCGAGGCAGATGACAGACATTATGAGCCGAAGGATGACGTGATCCTGCAGACAGTAGCAAGGCTTTTGGTGCCCCCGATCTTTATCTTTGGCATTTATGTCATCCTGGCGGGACATCTGGGACCCGGCGGAGGCTTTTCCGGCGGGGCGGTGATCGGCGCGGGGCTGATCCTATACCAGAATGCCTTTGGTTTTACAAAGACGGAGAGATTTTTCACTGCAAAGACTTACCGGATCATGAGCTTCGGGGCGCTTGCCTGCTACAGCATTGCAAAGAGTTATTCTTTCTATACCGGGGCAAACCACATCGAGAGCGTCATACCCCTGGGAAATCCGGGAGCAATCCTGAGCAGCGGCCTGATCCTGCTGCTGAATATCTGTGTGGGGATCGTGGTGGCGGGCACCATGTACACCTTTTATGCCATGTTCCGAAGAGGAGGCTACTAGCGTGGAAAAGATTCACTTGCCGCGAAGCCAGACTGCATAACGCTGACTGGTTGAATCGCATGATTACATTAGGCAATATTCAGCGTTATGCAGTATAAGATGCCGCCGGAGGCGGCATGGAGGATAAATATGAACCTTACGAATTTGATGAACAATTATGTGGAAGCAGTGGCGATGATACTGTTTGGTATCGGTTTCACGAATCTGCTGTTACAGAAGAACCTGATCAAGAAGATCGTCGGCCTGAACATCATGGATACGGCCACCTACCTGTTCCTTGCCCTCAAGGGATATATTGACGGCCGGAAAGCGCCGGTGGTAGTGGACGGGGTCCAGAGTGTGGAGACTTATATCAACCCCATTCCCAGCGGCCTGGTGCTGACAGGCATTGTGGTGTCCGTTTCTGTTACGGCATTGATGCTGTCCCTGACGATCCGGCTGTACAGGCGGTATCACACTTTGGACCTGGATGAAATATCCACCCTGCTGAGGAAGGAGGGAAAATAGTGGATTTTGTTCAGAATTTTCCCTTTATGTCTATTATATTGTCTCTGTTCTCGGGTCCCTTAAGCTCCATTCTCAGCGGTAAATGGGCCAAGAGGGTCAACACGGCGGTGATCGTCATCATCGGGATTATGTCCGCCTGTGTGCTGGGCTATGTGACCGGGACGGGTGAAGAATTTATCTACTGTATGGGTCACTTTCCTGCGCCCTGGGGAAATGAGATCCGGGTGGGAGAACTGGAAGCGTTCATGGCGGTGTTTTTCTGCGCCATCATGCTTCTGAGTATGCTGGGAGGCATAAAAGAAAGGCTGACGCAGATTGAGGAATCCAAACAGAATCTCTATTATATCATGGTAAATCTGCTGCTCTGCTCCCTGCTGGCGCTGATTTATACCAATGATCTGTTTACCGCATATGTATTCGTGGAGATCAATACTATTTCCGCCTGCGGACTTATCATGATCCGCCAGAACGGCAGGACCTTTGAGGCGGCGATCCGGTATATGATCATGAGTCTCCTCGGCTCCGGTCTGCTGCTCCTGGGGATCTGTTTCCTTTACAGTGTCACGGGGCATCTGCTGATGAGCAATATTCGGCAGCAGGTCCAGCTATTGGCGGCCTCGGGAGAATATCATATTCCCCTGCTGGTGGCGCTTGGGCTGATGTCCGTGGGACTTGCCATCAAAAGCGCGCTGTATCCGTTTCATTCCTGGCTGCCTGACGCATACGGATATTCCACGGTATCCTCCGCGGCGATCCTGTCCTCACTGGTATCAAAGGGTTATATTTTTTTGCTGATCAAGATCTTTTACCGAGTGATCGGGTTTGAGATGGTCTGCGACAGCAAGGTGATCCATGTGCTGTATGTGTTTGGCATCATGGGAATGATCATGGGTTCCGTCAATGCCATTCAGGAAAATAACATTCGCAGGATGATTGCATTCTCATCCGTGGCGCAGATCGGATATATCTATATGGGGCTGGGGCTTGGCACGGAAGCGGGTGTGGTGGCAAGTGTCTATCACGTGCTGTCCCATGCGGCCACCAAATCCCTGCTGTTTGTGGCGGCATCGGGTCTGACGGACGCTTCCGGCGGTAAGGTCCGGTTTGAGGATCTGCGCGGCGCGGGCTATCGGCACAGACTGGCCGGCATCGCGTTTACCGTGGGTTCCCTGTCCATGGTGGGGCTGCCTATGTTTTCCGGCTTTATTTCGAAGCTGCTGTTTTCCCAGGAGGCGGTGGGGCATAACCACAAAATGCTGCCCACCCTGATTGCCCTTGCGGTCAGCACAGTGCTGAATGCCGTTTACTTTATGAAAACGGTGATTATGATATATATGCCGGCCTCGAAGGACACGGAGGCGAGCCGGCAGGGCAGGAATATTGCAATGGCGGAACAGCCCGGGAAATCTGTTGCCCTGATCTGCTTTATCATTTTGAACCTGATGCTGGGACTCAGCTCCGAACCGATTATCCACCTGATTCAGAACGGGCTGGAAATGTTTTATTAAGGAACTGTTAAGAGTGCTATTCATGGGAGTTGGTGTGAGATATGGATATATGGATAATGTTATCTGTGGCGCTGCCCTCAGCGGCGGGCATCATATTGCTGGCAGTTTCCTTCCTGGAGCATGTCAGGGGGAAAGAGAAAGTATCTGTCAAAGGCCTTTCTGTTTATACAGCCGCAGCACTGGTCCTGTCGGTGGCGCTGGCGCTGTATACGGCATGGTCGGGGGAAAGGTCGCTGACTTTGTTTACGCTGCTGGATCAGATCCCGGTCTTTTTCCGGATCGATGACCTGGGTCGGATGTTTGTGACAATCGTGGGGATTGCCTGGCTCCTGACCGGTGTTTATTCTTTCGTATATATGAAGCGAGAGGGAGGGGAGAAGAGATTTTTCGGACTCTATCTTCTATTATTTGGCGTGCTGACGGGACTGGCCTTTTCGGGGAATCTGATTACAATGTATCTGTTTTATGAAATGATGACGCTGGTATCCATGCCTATGGTGCTGCATAATGGCTCCAGGGAAGCGGTCATGGCGTCCCTGAAATACCTGTTCTATTCCCTGTGCGGAGCGTATGGCGGTCTGTTCGGCATTGTGTTCCTGTACCGTTATTGCGATTCCCTGACCTTTCGCCCGGGAGGAACTTTGAATATGGCTGTTGTACAGGGGCACGAGGGAATCCTGCTGGCGGCGGTGTTTGTCATGATCCTGGGATTCGGTGCGAAAGCCGGTATGTTCCCCCTGCATTCCTGGCTGCCCGCGGCTCATCCCGTGGCGCCTTCGCCGGCATCGGCGCTTTTGTCAGGAACCATTGTGAAATTCGGCGTACTGGCGATGATCCGCACGGTCTATTACATTGTGGGGCCTGCATTTGTGAGAGATACCTGGGTACAGCGAGCATGGATGATGCTGACCCTGCTCACTGTATTCATGGGTTCCATGTTGGCCTACAGGGAGCCTGTACTGAAAAAGCGGCTGGCCTATTCCACGGTGAGCCAGGTTTCCTATATTCTGTTCGGGCTTTCCCTGCTGACCCCTGACGCCATGACAGGGGCGCTGCTGCACACAGCGGTTCATGCCTTTGTAAAGTGCGGGCTGTTTCTGACAGCCGGTGTGTTCCTGCATCGGTTCGGGTATACCCGGGTGGATCAGTTGACGGGGATGGGTAAGAAGATGCCCGGGATCTTATGGTGTTATACGATCTTCACCCTGGCATTGATCGGCATTCCGCCTACAGGAGGCTTCCTCAGTAAATGGTATCTTGCAGAAGGTGCGTTGGCGTCCGGCATTCCCGTCTTTTCCTGGCTGGGACCTGTGGTGCTGCTGGTCAGCGCCCTGCTGACGGCGGGCTATCTGCTTCCCCCTGTCATCAAAGGATTTTTCCCGGGGGAGGAAGCTGCTTCCCTGGATCTGTCAAAGGCGGAACCGTCGCCGTGTATGCTGATCCCCCTCGTGATTCTGGCTGCACTGGCGTTGCTTCTGGGCATCCTGCCTAACCCGCTGATCCGGTATGTGGGTGAGATCGCAGGAGGGGCTGTTTGAACGGTTGCGTATTATCATAGAAAGAGGTATTTTGTGGTGAATAAGGTATTCATGTTGATCGTTGTATTGCTTCCAATGGTTTCCGGCGCATTGGTTCCCGTGATCCCCTTTCGGAGCAGGAAGGCAATGTGTGTGTTTATTGAAATATGCGCACTGGTCAACTCCGTGCTTGTATTTCTGCTGCTGCGGAATCCTCCTACAGAAACGCTGACGGTGTTCCGCTTTACGGGAAACCTGAGCGTCACCTTCCGGATAGACGGAATGGGCAGTCTGTTTGCGGGGATGGCGGCATTTCTCTGGCCGCTTGCGCTGCTGTATTCCTTTGAATATATGAAGCATGAACAGAATGAAAAGTCCTTCTTCCTGTTTTATGTGATCACTTACGGTATTACGCTGGGAATCGCCCTGGCGGAGAATATCCTGACCATGTATTTCTTCTTTGAGATGCTGAGTATGGTGACGCTGCCCCTGATCATGCATACCAGGACCAGGGAGGCGATCCTTGCCAGCCGGAGTTATCTGTATTATATGCTTGGGGGCGCGGCCTTTGCGTTTATCGGGATGATCTTTATCCTCACCTACGGAACCACATCCTCCTTTGTCATGGGAGGAGTGCTGGATCCGGGGAAGATCGGGGACAAGACGAATCTGCTGCTTTTCATCTATGTATTGTGCTTTTGCGGTTTCAGTGTGAAGACAGCCATGTTTCCCTTTTCCTCATGGCTGCCGAAGGCAGGTGTGGCGCCCACTCCCGTGACGGCTCTGCTCCATGCGGTGGCGGTGGTGAATACAGGTGCCTTTGCCGCCATGCGGGTGACTTATTTCAGCTTTGGCACAGAACTGCTCCGGGGAACCTGGGCCCAGAATGTAGTGATGACCCTTGTGATCATCACCATTGTGTACGGCTGCAGCCGGGCATTGAAGGAAACCCACATCAAACGGCGGCTTGCCTGGTCCACGGTGGGCAACCTGTCTTATATCCTGTTTGGCGTGGTGCTTATGACACCTCTGGGACTGGCCGGGGGAATGGCTCATATGCTGTTTCACTCCTTCATGAAAATATGCTCGTTTTTCTGTGCAGGAGCGGTGATCTATCGGACAGGCAGGAATTATGTCCACGAGCTGAATGGCTTCGGATGGAAAATGCCAAAGGTTTTTGTTTGTTTTACGGTGGCTGCCTTTGCCCTGATGGGCGTGCCGGGATTGTGTGGCTTTGTGAGCAAATGGAATCTTTGTAAGGCGGCGGTGGCAAGCGAAAATCCGCTGGCTTACGCGGGAGTGGCGGCGCTGATGATCTCCGCGCTGCTGACGGCGATTTACATGCTTACGATTGTGGTTCGCGCCTTTTTCCCGGGAAGGGATTTCGATTGTGAAACCATATCGGATGTGAGGGATCCCAACTGGCTCATGATCCTGCCTCTGGTGGTCTTTGTCATTGTAATGTTCTGCTTCGGGCTGCATTCCGGCCCGGTGATACGGTTCCTACAGGGAATATCGTGAGAAGAGTCGCGTCAGAGCCGCGACATGGAGATAGCGTGGGAAAGGTGTGTTTGTCAGTATGGTGGTGAATGGAATGGTGGTTGATGTAAAGTTGGTTTTCATCGTGTTTTTCCCCTTTGCGGCAGGGCTGGCTGCGTACTTCTGCAAAAAGCGGTGTGACGCGGCCGCAATTGTTTCTGTCATATTGGAATTTACGGGGATGCTATGCCTGGCAGGGGATTTTTCCGGGTATTGGAGATTTCTGCGTGACATTTCTTCTGTGCCCTGGGAACCCCGGGACGCAGGGCTGTTTTTTACTGTCCCTGAGATCTGCGGCTTTGGATTACATTTCCAGATGGACGGTTTCCGGCTGATCTACGGCTGTGTGACTGCGCTGATGTGGATGATGACCACCATTCTTTCCAGGGAATATTTCAAGCGTCATGAAAACAGGAACAGGTTTTATCTGTTTTTGCTGTGGACGCTGGGGGCTACCATGGGTGTGTTCCTGTCCGCGGATTTGTATACTACTTTTCTCTTTTTCGAGATCATGTCCTTTACCTCTTATGTGTGGGTGGCGCAGGAGGAGAACAGGCCTGCCCTGAGGGCGGCGGCCACTTATCTGGCCGTGGCGGTGATCGGCGGTCTGGTGATGCTGATGGGAATTTTCCTGCTGTACCATCACCTGGGAACGGTGGAGATCAGGGAGTTGGTGATGGCGGCGGCAGATTTTGGGGACAGAAGAATCCTTTATATTGCGGGAGGGTGTATGCTTTTCGGCTTTGGCGCCAAGGCGGGTGCCTTTCCCCTGCATATCTGGCTGCCCAAGGCTCATCCCGTGGCGCCTGCGCCTGCTTCCGCGCTGTTGTCCGGCATTTTGACAAAGGCGGGCATTTACGGCGTTTTGATCCTCAGTTGTGATCTGTTTCTGCATGATGCGGCGTGGGGGAAATTCATTCTGGCAATCGGGGTGGCCACCATGCTGGGAGGGGCGCTGCTGGCTGTGTTTTCTGTGGATCTAAAGAGGACGCTGGCCTGCTCTTCCATGTCCCAGATCGGGTTTATCCTGGTGGGGATCGGAATGCAGGGCATGCTGGGGGAAGCGAATGGCCTGGCGGTACACGGGACGGTACTCCATATGGTGAATCATTCCCTGATCAAGCTGGTCTTGTTCATGGCAGCAGGAGTGGTTTATATGAATACCCATCTCCTGGATCTGAATCGGATTCGGGGATTCGGAAGAAAGAAACCGCTGCTGAAGGTGATCTTCCTGACGGGGGCGTTGGCGATCGGCGGGATTCCCCTGTTTGGCGGCTATGTCAGTAAGACGCTGCTCCACGAGGCCATTGTGGAGTACGGCGGCGGAGCCGTCATGAAGTCTGTGGAATGGCTGTTTTTGATCTCCGGCGGACTCACCGTGGCCTATATGACGAAGCTGTATGTGGCGGTTTTTGTGGAAAAGAATGCGTATGAAGGGATCCAGAAACAATATGACGAGAGGAAGAAATACATGAATGGCGGATCTGCTTTTGCCCTGGGCGGCAGTTCGCTGATCCTCTTCCTCTGGGGGCTGGCTCCGGGTCTGACCATGGACAGGACGGCGAGGCTGGCGGAAGGCTTTATGAACTTTGTGGCATATAGGGACAAAGGGTCCGGAATGGCGTGGGCAGATGCGGGGGCATGGGTGTCTGGCCAGACCGTACCATATTTTAGCCTGGGAAATCTCGGCGGAGCCCTGATTTCCATTGCCATCGGCGCTGTCGTCTATGTGCTTTTTATCCGGAAGGTTTTGATGCAGCGAAATGAGAGGGGTACGAGGGTGTATGTGAACCCATGGCCCCAATGGCTGGATCTGGAGGAACTGCTGTACAGACCGATGCTTCTTGGGGTATTGCCGGCGATTTTCGGAGTGATTTCCAGAGTGTTTGACTGCCTTACGGATACCCTGGTGGTGCTCCTGCGAAAGACTCTTTACCGTGACAGCCCTCTGCCCCGTGAACTTTCGGAAGGAAACGTGTTTACTTTCGCGGCGGGTAAGCTGATGAATGGTATCCAGCTTTTGGGGAACCATACATGGCGGCGAAACGCGCCTGTGACAAAGGATTATGTGCACATTACGGCTCTGTGGAACGAGGAAGTCCGGGAGAATAACAGGATTATCCAGCGAAGCCTGTCCTTCGGTCTGCTGATGTTCTGCGTGGGACTGATGCTGACATTGATCTATATCATCTGGTTTTAAAAGATTTTAAGGCGGCTTTGGGGAAATCAAAGCCGCCTTGAAGGTTATCGCGCTTTGAGCGCTTTTCATTCGCTTCTGATGATACCATAATCGGACATATCGAGGAACTCTCCGGTCAAGGCCCGGAAGCGCTCACGCTTTGTCTAAGACCGCATTTTTGGGCAACCCTGCCCGAAGCAGGATTTTTAATGGCGTGGGATATGCAGACACGCTGATATTACCAATAATTTTACCCTCATATTCCATTGCCCAGTTATCAAACATCTTCCGGGTATCTTCAACAGTAAATCTTCGCAGTTTAAGCCTTTCGGTATATAGAGTTTGCGTTTCTTTATGTGTAAGCTTTTTTATTCCTTTCAAGTATATCAAGTGTGTGGTGAGAACAGACTGTCATATCCTGACTTTTACAAATGTGCAGCCCCTTTGCGGATTTCGATCAGACGCAAAATATCATCATACAATTTTTCCTGATCCTCCAGGTCAATCATTAACCATTTTTGCCCATTTCCTTCCTGCGTTTGAGCGTAGATAGTCTGCAATTCAGCCACACAGTCCGGGAGTATTTCTTCTACAAGCGGTTTCTCTTTCCTGCCAACAACAATCAGAATTGTTAAATAGCCTTCTCTTGGATAGATGGTGCATAATGACTTTCCGGCTTTTTTAAACTTAACGTTCCATCCCTTTTCCCAGCTGCAGGCACTGTATTCGATCTGTTCATTACATTTATAAGTATTTTTGATTTCCGAACATAATTGCATGAAAACAGGGTTTTTAACAAATTCGCTCAATTCTTCAAGGGTAGGACAATTATTTTTATCTTGATAAATCATCTGATCGTCTCCCAAAATGATTTTACCCACAGTCTAACCATACTAATGATATTTGTCAAGTCAAGAAAAAGCTGTACATCGAATGGATGTACAGCTTTTTAAAACGCTATCCTCTTGTATAAAAGAATGGAAGCTTTTCCCTTTTATTTTGCGGTTTTCCCCGCAGCCTTTTTCTTGCCGCAGCCTACCAGGAAGAAGCTGCACGCGAGCGCGATGACATAAAGACAGATGGTCACATATAATACCGCCTGATAGCCGGTAGGGTTCACGGAGATCACTCCGCCATGGCCGTCGCTGATTTCAGTGGGGGAACCCACATGATTTACAATGAAGGTCGCCAGCTGGTTTCCGGTGAGACCCGCGATAGCCCACGCGGAAAGGGTAATGCCGTGGATGGCGCTGATATTCTGCATGCCGTAATGGTCGGACAGCAGCGTGGGCACGTTGCTGAAGCCGCCGCCGTAGCCGGCGTTCACCACAAACAGCAGGATCAGTACCAGAACCATCAGTAGGGTGCTCTGTCCCATGTTTGCGATACCCTGGGTCAGGATCACCAGTCCTGTTGCGATAATGGAAAGGATGATCATAATCTTGTAAACCGTGTTTCTGTCCTTCATAGTGTCAGCCCACGCGGAGAAGCCCAGCCGTCCGCCGGCATTGAAGACTGCTGTAACGGAGGACAGGATGCCTGCCATACCTGCCAGGCCGATACACTTGATAATCATTTTCTCCTGGGAGATCAGGGCGAGGCCGCAGGTGATATTGATATAAAACATCAGCCAGATGCCAATGAACACAACAGGCTTGGTCTTGATGACATCGATTGCCCTTGCGCCTTTTTCCTGGGAAGTGGGCTCGTGCCAGCCTGCGGGCTTGGCCAGAAGCAGATGGCCCACGAACATCATGACAAAATATACCGCAGCCAGGATCAGGAACATCTTGTAGATGCCGCCCTCACCCAGGGAATCCAGCATGGCCTGCATAATGGGGCTGGCGATGGCCTTGGCAGCGCCGAAGCCCGCAACCGCGAGTCCGGTAGCCAGACCCTTGCGATCCTGGAACCAGAGCATCAGCGTCTTTACAGGGGAGAGATAGCCGGTTCCCAGACCGATACCCATGATAAAGCCGTAGCAGACATAGATGCCGATCAGGGCAAGCGGGCTGCCCTTGTGGGTGCCGCCGTACCAGATAAAGAAGCCGGTGCCTGCCATACCTGCCGCGAAGCAGATGGCTGCAATCAGGGAAGAGCGGTGAATATCCTTTTCCACCACATTTCCCAGAAAGGCGGCGGACATGCCGAGGAAGAAAATGGCAAAGCTGAATGCCCACTCGGTAGCGCTCTTGGAAAAGCCGATATACTCAGCGATTTCCTGACTGAAGATGGACCAGCAGTACACGGTGCCGATACTACAGTGGAGGAGAAGTGCGGGAATGGCCGCACGAATCCATTTGTTTTGTACTTTCATAAGTAATTCCCTCATTTCTAAAAGTATTTGACAACATAATACGCTTTTTTGCGGTAAAATGCAAGATTTCCTTTTCAGATAAGGGTACTTCATGGTACCATGATCCTGAGGGAAATAAGGAGTGAAAACGGCAGGGCTGTTTTCGGGAAGGAGGCCAATGTCTGGAAAAAGTGAAGGGACCGGAAAAATGCCGGAACGGGCTGTAGGGAAGGCCGCAGACCAGGTTACAGGGAAGGCCGCAGGCCAGGTCACAGGGAAGGCCGCAGACCAGGTTACAGGGAAGGCTGCAGACCAGGTCACAGAAAGGACTGTAGGACAGATTACAGAGCAGACTGCGTGGATGGCAAGGAAACCGGATAAGCTGTCAAGGCTTGAGAATATGACGTCTTTGATGAGGGGGAACCTGCTGAGGAACCTGACTATTTTCTGCGCGGCAGTCCTTGCAGTGGCTGCCTTTTTGTGCGACAGCCCCGCTGAGATCCTGGAGGGAATGGGAAAGATCCTGACTTCCCGCAGCGTGCTGATCACCGACTACTTTGTGGTGGGCGGCATGGGGGCGGCGTTTTTAAATGCTTCCCTGGTACTGATGCTGGGTGTCCTTCTGGTGCTGGCGGAAAAGATTCCTTTTTCCGGTCCTACCATGGCGGCGCTGTTCATGAATGCGGGGTATGGGCTTTGGGGGAAGAATCCCATGACGGTCATTCCCATCGTCCTTGGAATAAAAATCTATTGCCGGATCCACCATATCAGGATGAGCAAACATATTTATACGGCGCTTTATGGCACCTGCCTGGCGCCCTTTGTGACGGAAATATATTTTATGCTGCATCTGCCTGTGATTGTCCGGTTTCTTGCGGCTGTGCTGCTGGGGCTTCTGATCGGCTATCTGCTGCCACCTCTCTCCATGCATGCTGCTTCCATGCATATGGGATATAACCTGTTTAATGTGGGGTTCTCTGCGGGAATACTTGCTTTTGTGGCGGTGTGTATTATGAATTCTCTGGGGATCACAAGCGAAACCGTGCTGCTGTGGCAGGAGGGCCGGCCCATAGGGATTGTGGCGGGATTATATCTGTTGTTTGCTGCTGTGTTCCTGATCGGGTTTATTACCGGAGGATGTAAGTGGAGCGGTCTGAAGAAAATTTTCAGCCGTCCCGGCCGTGCGGTGACGGACTTTGTCCTGATGGACGGCGCCAGCCCCACCATGATGAACATGGGATTGGTGGGGAGTATCTGTACCACCTATATCCTGCTGATCGGAGGGGACTTCTCGGGACCGGTGGTGGGAGCTATCCTGATGGCGTTTGGATTCTCCGCATTCGGAGCCCATGTGAAAAACTATCTGCCGGTGCTTGCGGGAGTGTATCTGTTTACCTTTGTCAGCCAGTATGAGCCAACTGCCCCGGGGATACAGCTGGCAGCAATCTTCGGCGTGGGTCTGGCTCCCATTGCCGGACAGTTCGGGATCATTGCGGGAGTTATTGCGGGAATCCTGCACTCCGCCATTACCATGTGTACCGCCCGGTTCTACGGCGGGCTGAATCTGTATAACAATGGCTTCAGCGCGGGCTGGGTGGCAATTTTCATGATTCCGACGCTGGAAAGTTTTATCAAGAATTATAAGGGCAGGAAAAAGAACGATCAGAAAAAGAACAATCAGAAAAAGAGTGAATGAATCTGCCTCATATACGGGAGATATATGGCCGGGGTTTGTGTCTGCGCGTTGTCGGGTACAAATCCGTCAATTAAGAAATTGAAGGAAATAACCTGATATATTTCTTGAAGATTCTTTTCTAAAGCAACGCAGAAATGAGGAAGAAATGTCACATAACGAGAAAAAGCTTGCAAACATCATAGAGGAATTGACCATGTTTTTCTTTTCCGTGGGGGCGAAGGACATCCGCTCGGGGATCCATGTGAAGGATCAGTCCGCGGAAATTGAGTTCACTGCGGATTATCTGCCGGAATACAACGACAGGCTGGATGCCCTGGAAAAGTATTTCAATGAACCTAAAAATGAGGCGCTGGAGGATTTCTACTGGGAGCTGACCGGAACCGGCGACCCGGGGGAGAGCAGCCAGCTCCTTATGGTGGGAATGATGATCGACAGGGCGGATGTGGAGATCGGGGAAGACAGGGTCAGACTGAGGTTATATAAGGAACTGGAATTGTAATAAAAAACCGTGGATCACAGGATTCTGTCCTGGATGATATAAGCCTATTTTTCCGGATAGAGCCAGCCTGCATATTCCAGGACAGACTGGCTTTCTGCATGGCTGCTGGATTTCTGCACCTGTTTCCTGTAATCCCTGGGTGACATCCGCATGATTTTCACAAAATACCGGTTAAAACTGGAAACAGAGCGAAACCCGACTGTCTCCGAAATGTTCAGAACGGAATCCTCGGTGCTGCCCAGCAGATGGCAGGCTTTGGAAATACGGGTATTATTCACGAAATCAAGGGGCGAGGTGCCCATGATGTCATGAAAGACCCTGCGGAAGTGAGTAGGACTCCAGTGGCATAAGTCTGCAAGATATTCTATGGTAAACTGCTGCATGTAATTTTCTTCTATATAATTCAGGGCGGGGGCGATCACCAGGGAGCTTTCCGTTTTATGCTCCGCCTGTGGCGGCGTTTCCTTTTCCTGATCAGCAGTGCCCCCCCCATTTTTTCCTGCGTTCTGTACGCGGTAAATTTCTATATATAAAGAAAGAAGAAGTCCCTTTACACTGATCTGGAAGCTGGGCTTCTGCTCCTCCAGTTCCCAGATGGCGGACTGCGCCAGGGCATGGATCTGGGGATACTCTTCCCGGTTCAGGATCGGTTTGAAGTTCTCCTGGGGGTAACCTGTCAGGTCATGATCCTGCCATGTGGGCGGCAGCAGATTCCGGAAAAGTTCTTTAGGATCCAGGTAGATATAGGACCAGTGGCTTTCTGTCCCGGGCATGCTGTAGGTGGTGTGGGGGACATTCTTGGGGATCACCGTCACGTCACCTTCCCGGAAGAGCGCCTGCTCCCCGAAGATTTCGATGTATCCGCTGTGTGAATGGCATACGCCGATCTCCAGGCAATTATGAAAATGCAGTCTGCCGCTGGGCACATCCGATATCTTCCAGTAATCGCCGGACAGCAAGAGTACCGGGAAATGCATGGGAAGGTAATAGCTTCTGTATTCTGTTATGGTATTTTTGGGTTTTGCCATATATGCTGTCCTGTTCCGGCACCTGACGCATCCGAGTCCGCGTCGGTGTTTTTTTGTGCGCATTTTACGGGATGATTTTGTCTCTATATTATATATAACAATGAAATCGAATAAAATCAACCATGACTTGATGTAAGTACTTACATTTTTGTTCACATTCTATTCATAATTTTTCAAAATGTTCACATCTGGTGTGTGGGTTCAGGTAAAAATGCTCACATATTTATCCCAAAATAAGGCAAATTAGTCAAAAAAATAGAATCTCCGAAAAACGAACATTGCCATAAATGGTTATTTTTGCATAGTATTCCGTCCTTATTGCTTAGAAATAGTCGGCAATATGCATGATAATGATTTTACATGGATTAAGAATATGTGCAAATTGACGGGAAACGACAGGGGGAAATTTGTGCAAAGTATCGAAGGAGGTTACATATGGCAAAGAGTAATGGAGCCAAGCCGGGGGTAAGGACGAAAACCACCTGGGGAAACGCTTTGAAAAGAGACTGGCAGTTATACCTGTTGCTGCTGCTGCCGGTGGCTTTAGTGGCGGTATTTAATTATGCTGCATATCCGGGACTGCGTATGGCGTTTATGGATTACAAGCCTATCAAGGGATTTGCGGGCAGCGAATGGGTAGGCATGGAAGTGTTTAAGAAGATATTCCAGGACACTGATTTTATCAGGGCGCTGCGGAACTCCATCATATTTAATCTTCTGGATCTCCTGGTGGGATTTCCGATGCCGATCATTCTGGCTCTGATGCTGAATGAACTCCGGTTTATGAGATTTAAGAAGGTTACCCAGACGATCCTTTATCTTCCCCATTTCCTCTCCTGGGCGATTATCGGATCCGTTGCCTATACCATGTTCCGTCCCGCTACGGGTCTGGTAAACACTCTGCTGATGAATGCCGGTGTCATCTCGGAAGGAATTCCTTTCATGAATGAGAAATGGCACTGGGCGGTTACCTATCTGCTGGTAGGTGTCTGGCAGGGCATGGGCTGGGGCACCATTCTGTACCTGGCGGCGATCACCAGTATTAACGGTGAACTTTATGAAGCATGTATCATCGACGGAGCCAATAAGTGGCAGAAGATGTGGCATGTTACGCTTCCCGGCATCCGGGGCACCATCGTGACCCTGCTGATTATGAACCTGGGCCGTGTGATGGGCAGTAACCTGGAGCGTCTGACCGCCTTTGACAATACGCAGGTCCGTGACTTCCAGTATCAGCTGGCGATTTACATATACCAGAAAGGTATGGGTGCCGGCAAATACTCAGAAGGTACTGCGGTAGGTCTGTTCCAGTCGCTGATCGGGGTAGTCCTGGTTCTGTTGTCCGATAAGATCGCCAAGGCGCTTGGCGAAGAAGGCTTGTTATAGGGGGTGGGAACATGGCAAAGAAAAATATGGAAGCAACGGCCTCTGACGGAAGCCGTGCAATCAGTAAGTTTCACATCAGTGATGTGATTATTATCGCGGTACTGGTCATTCTGTGTTCCACCTGTGTCATTCCTTTCTGGCATCTGCTGGTAAAATCCATTTCCAGCGATATGGCGGTTATGATGAAGGAAGTTTTTTTCTGGCCGAAGGAGATTACGTTCTCAGCCTACAGCAAGGTTTTTTCGGATAGATCCATGGTTCGCTCCATGATTTACAGTGTGGTGGTGACTTTGATCTTTACGGCGCTGGGTATGATCGTCTGTACCTGCGCGGCATACCCGCTTTCCAAGAAAAGGCTGAAGGGGAAAGGCTTTTTTACCTTTGTACTCATGGTTCCCATGTATTTTACGGCAGGTATGATTCCGTCCTTTATATTGATGTTTAACCTGAACTTGATTGACTCCATGTGGGTGCTGATCCTTCCCTTGATCTATTCGCCCTATAACATGCTGGTCATGAAGACGTATTTCCAGAGCACCATTCCGGATTCCCTGGAGGAATCGGCATTCCTGGACGGAGCGACGAATTTGCAGATCCTGAGGAAGATCGTGCTTCCCCTGAGTAAGCCCATTGTGGCAACGCTCTCCCTGTTCTATGCGGTGGGGCGCTGGAATGCTTATGCGGATCACATGTACTATATCAGGTCTGACACTAAGAGAATGATCCAGTATAAGCTGTATCTGCTGGTGCAGGGCGCGGAGGCTTCCATCTCGGCATCCCTGGGCGATACGGGCGGAGCTACCAATGTGACCACGCCGGAGGTATTGCAGGCTGCCTGCATCATGTTTGTATCGGTTCCCATTATCATTGTCTATCCCTTCCTGCAGAAGTATTTCGTAAAGGGAGCAATGGTCGGAGCTGTCAAAGGATGATAGTTTGTCCCGGAGATCCGGGTATCTATAAACTATACACACATTTTAAAGGAGGACTATATTATGAAGAAAAACAATCTTCAGAAAGTACTTGCCGCAACACTTGCAAGTGTTATGGTAGTGGGTACTTTAACTGCCTGCGGCGGCGGTGACGATGCCAATGCAAGCGCAAGCGCAAGTGGCAGCACGCCTGCAAGCACAGGAAGCACTGCTGCAAGCACGTCCAGCACCAGCAACGAAGCATCTTCTCAGCCTGCGGCTGACGCTGTTGCCGGTATTGACGGGTTTACCGCATTTGAGAATACTGTAACCCTGAATATCCCTGTTTACCAGCGTCCTACACCCAACGGTGCAGCTGATGCGGGTGACAATTACTGGACCGAGTGGATCAGAAAAGAATTTGGCGAGAAGTACAACATTGACGTGAACTTCAAGGATTGGGTCATTCCCCGTGGACAGGAAAATGAAATGTATGCGCAGTGGGCAGCTGTACAGAAGCTTCCTACCGTATGCTTCGAGTATGACTATCCTGACCTGACCCTGTATCAGAGTGAAGGTTATCTGGCGGAATATGATATTGACTGGTTTAAGCAGATTGCGCCCACCTACTGGGCTGCAATGGAAGAGAACGGGCTGGATCAGTTTACCGAGATCAACGGTGAAAATGTACTGCTGATCGGTACCAGGCCTTACGGCCAGACCAACTATCAGTTCGTAACCTTCTACCGCAAGGACTGGGTTGAGGCTGCCGGCTGGGATACTTATCCCACAGATCCCGATGAACTGCTGAAGCTGTATGCAAAGATCGACGAACTGGGTCTGTGCAACGGAGATTACCTCCTCGGCGGTGTTAAGGTTGAAGGCAACGGCGCAGACCAGAACTATGCTTACAGAAGCTATCCTATGGATAAGGAATTGTGGGCTACCACCGGTGACTATGTTGTTCCCGCTCTGTCCACCGAGGCACAGAAGGCTTTCCTGAAGTGGGAGAACCAGCTGTACAACCTTGGCTATCGTGACAAAGAGTACAATACCAAGACGAAGGATTACGAGATCAGTGACTTTGTAAGCGGCAAGTGCTTTACTTATGCTACTTATACCACCAACACCATCCAGGCGCTGGATGATTTCTACAAGCAGAATCCCGATGGCAAGCTGGGCGTTGTTGTGAATCCCGGTCCTGAGACATACGCTAACGGTACTACCACAGGCTTCCGTCCTAATGGTATCTTTGGACAGTACATTGGATTCTCCGTTACTGCAACCGAGGACGAAAAGAAGGCATTCGCTATGTATCTGGAGTGGATGAGCCAGCCTGATGTTCTCTTCACACTGCAGTGGGGCGAAGAAGGCGTGAACTTCAACTATGATGAGAACGGTTCTCCCAAGGCTATCCCCGTGGCAGATCAGCCTGCTGACAAGGTGATGAGCCATAACAACAACGTGGATATGTGGTGTCTTGTTACCGCTACCGCTACTTTGGGCGATGTTGACAAGGATATTCAGGCGATCACTCCTCTGGGCTATCCTGATTCCGATCAGCTCTTCAAGGATATCAAGGCGAACTATGAAGGACAGCTGGCTTGCTATGAAGCAGGTATGGCGGCTCCTGACTGTTCCTTCACCGTATCGATTGCGGCACAGGATGAGTACAAGGATACACTGTTTACCAAGTACGCAACCCTGCGTGACCAGGTGGTTATGGGTTCCGAGGCAGACTTCGAGGCTAATTACGAGAAGGCAAGCAAGGAATACCTTGAGTCCGGTTATCAGGCAATCATCGATGAGAGAAAGGCTGCTTTCGAGGCAGGCAACTATGTTGAACAGCTGCCGCAGTTCTTTAAGTAAGATGGATTGAGCAATAGGCATTGACTAGCCCCCGACTTACATCGGGGGCTTTTTAAATCGGAGTGTTTCAGTCGCGGGAAACAGCCATTTGATATCAGTAAATTAATTTAGAGTTTTATGTTCTTTTTGAACTAAGTATGATATACTTACTTCATAAATATGGGAAAGGCACTCGCCAATACGGCAGAACGGAGGGTTATTTATGTTACAGTTGGTGTATGACAAGAAAGAGATTGAAGAGGTAATCGACAAGATCGTAAAGAAGACCATGAACATGGACCTGACATGGGATTGGCCCTGTGGGGTGGCTTATTACGGGATCAGCGAGGCTTATGAGAAGACCGGCAAGGAAGAATATCTAAAGCTTTTGCAGGACAGAATCGATGAACTGATCGATCTGGGGCTGCCCAAGGTATGGACGGTCAATGCCTGTGCGATGGGGCACTGCCTGATCACGCTGTACCAGGCTACAAAGGAACAGAAGTATTATGACATATTAATGTCCAAGGTGGATTACATAAGGAAAGAGGCTCTCCGTTTTGGTGATAATGTGCTGCAGCATACCGTGTCGGCTAACAATGACTTCCCTGAACAGGCATGGGCGGACACGCTGTTTATGGCTGCATTCCTGCTGCTTCGTGTGGGCGCCATGATTGAGGACGAGGATATGGTCAATGATGCCTTGAACCAGTGGTACTGGCACATTAAATATCTGCAGAATCCCAGCAGCGGCTTTTATTACCACGGCTATAACAATATTGACAAGAGCCATATGTCCTCTATTTACTGGGGCAGAGCGAATGCCTGGGCGGCCTTTACAATGTCACAGGTCAATGGCGTCCTGGAAAATACGAAGTTTAAGCCGTATCTGTATCCCAAGTATATTGATATTGCAGGATCCCTGAACGAGCAGCTGGCGGCGGTGAAAACAGTACAGACGGAGAACGGTCTGTGGAGGACTGTGTTGGATGATCCGGAATCCTATGAGGAGATTTCCGCCTCCGCGGGAATTGCGGCAGCCATGATAGCAAGGGGAAATCCGCTGCATTCCAAGTATATCAACAAATCGATCAAAGGCCTTCTGGCAAATGTAAGCGAGGACGGAAAGGTAATGAACGTATCCGGTGGAACGGCTGTCATGAACGACAAGGAAGGCTACCGCGGGATTCCCAAGGATTATATCCAGGGCTGGGGACAGGGTCTTGCGCTGGCATTTTTCTCCCTGCTGCTGGTATCGGATGAGATTGAAAAGGACGGTGCGCTGTAAATGTTTCACAGCAGATTTGTGTTCGGCGCGGAGGGGCACTCCTCGGACAGTACCGGTGTCGCTGCGGGGGAGCTCTACTGCCCGGACAAGGGTTATGGGTTTGTGACGGAACAGAATAGAAGGGAACAGGAGCAGCTGCGTATACCGGAGCTAAACTCTGCATTTGATACGGTTTACTGGTATCAGGATGAAGAGATTTCAAAGCTGCAGGAGGATGCGGAAGGTGTCTTTCTGGATTCTGATGCCATAATCGCCGGGCTGGCGGAGAAGACAGGCGAATCGGCACAGGGTGAGCACCGCCGGATTCCCCTTTCTTTTAAGACCGATGTGCCCCGCCAGGGCAATTATAAGGTGACGCTTACCATATGCTCAGCCAAGCCGATGAAGGATGTACTGATCTACACCGGACGCAGGAGACTGGGATTCCGCGGGGACATTCCTGCGGGAACCTTTACCCACACCATGATCGTGAATGTATGTGATATCATACCCAGAGGGCATACGGAGGTTTTTGAGGATAAGACCCTGGATATTACGGTGGTGGCGGATCAGCCCCGCATCAGTATCATTGATGTGGAGGAAACAAAGTGCCCCACCATATATATAGCGGGGGATTCCACGGTGACAGACCAGAGCGCCGACTATCCCTACGCCCCCGGAACAAGCTATTCCGGCTGGGGACAGATGATATCGGCTTACTTCAATGACAGGGTCGCGGTCTCCAATCATGCCCATTCCGGACTGACCACAGAGAGCTTCCGCAAAGAAGGGCATTACGCCATTGTGGAGCGGTATGTTAAGCCGGGAGATTACATATTTTATCAGTTTGCCCACAATGATCAGAAGCTGGATGAACTGAAAGCCCGGGGCGGATATCATGCAAACCTGACCAGATATGTCACGGAATGCCGCGATAAGGGGGCTTATCCCCTGCTGGTGACGCCCCTTGCCAGAAATACATGGAAGGGCAATGACGGCAGCTACAATGATCTGTTGGCGGAGTATGCGGAGGTGTGCAGGGAGATCGGGGAGACTATGGAGGTGCCGGTCCTGGATCTGCACGGGCTCAGTATGGAGTTCGTGGTGGCGCATGGGCTGGAGGGCTCCAAGCCTTATTATTTTCCCAATGATTACACCCACAGCAATGATTACGGGGCTTATTATATGGCAGGGCTGGTGGCCGGAGAGATTACCCGCGCCTGCGCAGCCTGTCAGGATCCGGTCTATGGTTTTCTTGCAGAATGTGTGACGGAAGGCTTCGGCGCATGGGAGCCCGGGGAGGAAATCGTACCCCCTGTCAAGCCTGCCATTTACGATAATGTAGCAAATCCCATGGAGGGTAATGCCCTGCTTTCCGAGATAGAGGATCTGCAGGAAAAGGCGGACAGGGCTTCCGTGCTGGATATGATCATCAAAACGGCAAGATTTTTCCCCACAAATGTATACAATGATATGTTTCAGGATGTGGTGGGGCATGAGTGGTATGCGGGAACGGTGGAATGCGCTTACCAGAATGGCATGATAGACGAAAACCTTGTGGAGGAGCAGCGCTTTTATCCGGAGCGGGAAGTGACGCTGGAGGAATTTCTGGTGTTTGCCATGAACGGCTATAAGAGCCGCAAAACCTTGCCGGAGGAGAAAGCGTGCGTGTACGACGGCAGCTGCAGGGACTTTGCGAGACCCTTTGTCAGGGCGGCCTGTGCCATCGGCCTGATTCCGCCGGACGGCAGTGCCGGCCTGGGCGTGGTGATTACCAGGGGTGAGGCGGTTGAATTCTGCCGTAAGATGAAAATATAAATAACTGCCTCGGAATCAGTATAATGATATAAAAAAGAGATGACGGGAATGGAGGAAAATAGAATGTCTCAGACAAAAGGTGGTTTTACATTGCCTGGGGAGTCCGGATATGAGGACCTCACACTGAAAATGGCGGAAAAATGGGGGGCGGATGTGATCCGGGACAGTGACGGTACTGTGCTTTCCGATGAGATTGTACACGCAGGCTACGGTATCTATTCTACGATCTGTATTATCCGCGACCACAATGAATGGGCGAAGAAAAATACGGATAAGCTGCAGCAGACCTTTCTCTGCACCCCTGCGAAGGTGGCGGAGAGCGGGAGCATGACCATCGGACTGATGGACAGCTTTTTTGAGGAGCAGTTTACCATTAATGACAGCGAGAGAGCCATGAAATACTGGGAGGTGTACGACCGCACCTCTAATGCAAAGGTGGATGCATCCAAATGGAGTTACGATAAGGAATCCGGCAGTGTCGCCATAAGCGGGATCACGCCTTTCCATAAGTATACGGTCAGCTTCCTGGCCTACCGTATCTGGGAAGAGATTTCCATGTATAATCACACCACCAACAACTGGGACAAGGAGCACCTGATGCAGATCGATCCCAGATACCCTGAGACCCAGGAATATATGCTGGGATGGATGAAAAACTGGTGCGAGACCCACCCTGACACTACCGTGGTGCGTTTTACCTCCATGTTCTACAATTTTGTGTGGATCTGGGGCAGCGACGAGAGAAACCGCCAGCTGTTTTCCGACTGGGGTTCCTATGACTATACGGTCAGCGACATTGCGCTGGATGAGTTTGAAAAGAAGTACGGTTATACAATGACCGCGGAGGACTTTATTAACAAGGGGCAGCTGCACGTGACCCATATGCCCGGCAATCAGAAAAAGGCGGACTGGATGGCCTTTGTCAATGATTTCGTGATTTCCTTTGGCAAAAAGCTGATCGACATGGTGCATGAGTATGGCAAGAAGGCATATGTCTTTTATGATGACAGCTGGGTAGGGGTGGAGCCTTACAATGGGAGGTTCCAGGAATTTGGTTTTGACGGCCTGATCAAATGTGTCTTTTCCGGCTACGAGGCAAGGCTCTGTGCCGGCGTGGATGTGCCTACCCACGAGCTTCGTCTCCATCCCTATCTGTTTCCTGTGGGATTGGGCGGGGCGCCTACTTTTGTGGAGGGCGGCGATCCCACACTGGATGCCAAGAAGTACTGGAACAGCGTAAGACGTGCCCTGCTGCGGGCAAAGATTGACAGGATCGGTCTGGGGGGATATCTGCATCTGGTGGAGAATTTCCCTGATTTCTGTGATTACATTGAGAAGGTGTCCGATGAGTTCCGGCTGATTCGCAGTTTCCATGACGCGGGTAAGCCTTATACCATTCAGACCAGGGTGGCCGTGCTCCACAGCTGGGGAGCGCTTCGTTCCTGGACCTTATCGGGGCATTTCCATGAGACTTACATGCATGACCTGATCCACATTAACGAGGCCCTTTCCGGCCTGCCTGTGGAAGTGAAGTTCATTTCCTTTGAGGATGTGAAGAACGGCGTGCTGGCGGATGTTGATGTGGTGATCAACGCCGGCTATGCGGGAAGCGCCTGGAGCGGCGGTGACAACTGGAAGGATGACGAGGTGGTCACGGCGCTGACGAAATGGGTGTACGAAGGCGGAACCTTTATGGGCGTCAACGAGCCTTCCGCAGTGGAAGGATATGACTATACCTTCCGTATGGCACATGTGCTGGGGATTGACGAGGATACCGGCGCAAGGGTCTGCCACGGCAAATGGAGTTTTGAGGCGGAGGACACGGAGGAACTTCTGCCTGAGGGAGCTACCGTGGAGCCGAAGGAGCACCTGTATCTCACGGACGGTAAGGCGAAGGTATTGCTGGCTGACGGGGACAATCCCCTTGTGACGGTCAACAGCTTCGGGAAGGGCAAGGGGATTTATCTGGCCTCCTTCCAGCAGGATCTGGAAAACACCCGTATGCTGTACCAGCTGATCCGTTACGCCGGCGGCGAAGGAATGAGCGGTCCTTATATGACCGACAATCTTTATACGGAATGTGCGTATTATCCGGAAAGTAAAAAGCTGGTGGTCATCAACAACAGCGACACCGAACAGACAACCACCATTCCCACGGATAAGGGAGACAGGACGGTTACGATCGCCGCTTATGATACAACTTTTATGGAGTTATAATTCATATCTGAATCAGTATACATACACATATTATGACAAATAATATGTGTATGTATATATAAGGACAATTTATCGTCCCTTTGTCTCTGCAACGATTTCCATTACAATTTCAATACCTCTTTTCCTTGTAATATAGGCCGCTCAATGTCATCTGACTTATTTGTTTTTCCCTTTGGCCGATTCTAAATTTTGTATGAAAAGAGGATATATCATATTGACACAAAAGGTTTTAGTGCTATAATCGTATGTATGCTTACAAAGTGGATATGTGGTGAAATCAAGGAGAATGAATGGTAAGATGCCGTCAGTAAGTATTATTGTGCCGGTTTATAATGCGGAAAAAACAATCAGCAGATGTATCAACAGCATTTTGAGTCAGTCATATAAGGATTTTGAATTATTATTGCTGGACGATGGAAGTGAAGACAGTTCCGGTCAGATTTGTGATGAGTTTGCCCAAATGGATATGCGTATTCAAGTGTTGCATAAAGAAAATTCAGGTGTTTCCGATACGCGCAATCAGGGAATCGCTATGGCGGGCGGTGAGTATTTACAGTTTGTAGATAGTGATGACTGGGTTACGCCAGATGCGACAGAATTTTTTATGCGTACTATGACAGACAATGCGTGTGATATGGTAATTGCAGATTTCTACAGGGTAATTGGAGACCGTGTGGCGCAGAAGGGAGATATTGAAAAAGATGGCATTATGGACGTAACCTCCTATGCTGCCAGCATGATGCAGAGGCCTGCAAATTTTTACTATGGGGTCTTGTGGAATAAATTTTATAAAAAATCGATTATAGAAGAATATGGTATCAAAATGGATACCGCAGTCAGCTGGTGTGAAGATTTTATGTTCAACATGGAGTATGTCAGGCATATTGACGCGGTTTATGCGTTGAAGTTTCCGCTGTACTATTATGTAAAGACAAAGGATTCTCTCGTTTCGCAGGGATTCAGCATGAAAAAGACAATACAGATGAAACGCACTGTATTTGCCTGCTATAATCACTTTTACAGGGAAGTATTGGGAGAGGAAGACTACGAAAGGAGAAGAGGTCAGGTATACAGGTTCCTGTTTGATGCGGCAAATGACGGAAATGTTTCTCCCATAAGCCTGCCGGGAAGCTGCAGGCTGGGTGATGAAAGAACGAATATCAGCGAAGGGGTAAGGGACGGGGAGGGAATCCTTTTTAATCTTTACCGGGAACAAAAAATGCTGGAAAAGTTGTTTCACATTGTTGCGATCAGAAATGACCTGACAACGGTTGAAGTAAAGATACTGTATTATCTGAGTCAGCCCCATGACAAATGCACAAAAAAGGATATGGCAGGTGTATTGGGTATTTCAGGAAGGCAGCTATCCGGAAGTATCCAGAGGCTTCTGACCAAAGACCTGATTTCAGAGAGGGAAAAGCAGAGAGACAGGGCGATAAGGGGGATAAAGGATAAGCGGCAGGAGAACGGTAAAAATGAAAATGTGAAGGAATATGCGGTGGCACAGGAAGCAGAAAATATTTTGTCGGAAATTGAGTTTGTATTATGTGATTTAGAGCAGATTCAATATGAGGGCTTTTCCCAGGAAGAAATTGAGTTATACGAAAAACTGGATGAGATGCGGAGAAAAAATACTAAGAAAGCACTCATAATATAAATGGGACTGCGGGGTGTATCAATATGCGTTTGGATGAAAAAACAGAAAATAAAATTATTACGATTCCGAATCTTCTGTCTATGTTTCGAATCCTTCTAATTCCTGTATTCGTATGGGCGTATTGTATCAAAGGCAAATATTTGCTGACGGCAGGTTTGCTGTCTGTATCCGGCTTGACGGATCTGGCAGACGGCTTTATCGCCAGACGGTTTCACATGGTAAGTAATCTGGGGAAGATGTTGGACCCGATAGCGGATAAATTAACGCAGGCCGCAATGCTGATCTGTCTTGTAACCCGTTTTCCAATGATGTGTTTTCCGCTGGCGCTCCTTGGCATAAAGGAAATTTCAATTGGGATTACTTCTTTTTTGGTTATCAGAAAATCCGGTGTTGTGACAGGGGCGGTCTGGCATGGCAAAGTAACAACAGCACTGCTTTATATTATGATTTTTGTACATTTGGTATGGTTCAATATCCCGGCGGCAGCTTCCAATATGATAATTGCAATATGCTTTGCCATGATGTTGCTCTCGTGGGTACTGTATGGATGGCATAATATGAAATGCCTTGTCAAAAAGGATAATGGTGAAATAAGGGGTAGTGTCAAGTAGTCTATGAAAAAACCGGGCCGAAAAAATAGGCTCAACTGA
>CAOKWI010000026.1 GCA_948473115.1 uncultured Lachnospiraceae bacterium
ATAAAGACTGGGGTTACAGCGATTCATGGTCCATACAACTGTTAAAGACAGGATTTTATTTCCTTAAGTATATGCAATTCATTCTCCAAAAGCAATATATGCAGTTTCTTTTTTCCGCTTTTCCTTAACTCTATGCACACCATACATAATTAGGACCATACTATACTTTTACCAAACTGAAATATAGCAGCCCTTCGAGATTTCTTAAAAACAATACACAAAATACATTTATAACCCAAAAAGATGCCAACTAATAATTGGCATCTTAAAAACTCGAATTTCTCACAACAAATGTATGGGCAATTCCTCCTCAACAATACTTTTAATATCGTACCCTTTTTTCTTAAATCCTTTTCTTAATCTTTTGCACCTATCCCAACTATTATAAAATGCAACTTCCGGAAGTATACGTTCTAATTTCTCCCACTCATTTTCCGGGAATGATTGTGTAGCAAGTAATTTATTAATAACCGAAAATGTAAACCCAGCAACATCTTTCGGCAATAAATAATCTTGCATAATGCAAAACGGAATAAGAAACTTGGCTAATGTTATTTCCTCTCTTTTGGTGCAATCCTGGCTCATTATTGTTGAATATAATTGTCTTATCTCCTCTAATTTTAAAATTCTAATTTTAGGATTATATTGATCAATTAAATCCATTAAAAACAGTAATCTTTCTCTATCATTTAAATTAGATTTAAAAATTTCCACCCCTCCCTGTATATCATTTTTTACGATACTTTTAATACCTTTTAGCTTACTACTCTTGTAATTAAGCATCAGATACTTCCAGAAAGGATTCAAACAACGATCCCTATATACCTTGTACAAATCCAATGCCAAATCATATTCACTTGTTTCTAAAATCAACATTATAACTTTTTCAATAATTTCCTCATCTTTTTGGGCAATTTGCAAACATTTTATAATTCCTTGCTGATAACCTTTACTTTGTGTCCATAATTGCTCACATAATGCAAATCTAGAATTTAATGTAATCAAAGTACTACAACATTCATATTCTAAATCTGTAAAATCCAAAAACAGATCTTCTTGAAGTTCAGTTGCATAGACTTTTAAAACTTCCTCTATAACCCAATTTTCATCTTTCTTCACTATATCTTTAAACAATATTTTTGTATTCAAATATTCAAAACCAAAGCCATTGATAGCCCAAAATTTAATATCATTTAAAGGAACATTTAACCATAGATTATTTATAAAAAAATTTATAGTTTCAGTATATTTTTCTTTCCCCTTCCAGTTTTCAAAACTATTTACTCTATATAATTCTAAAATTTCCTGACAAATTTGCTCTTTTTCTCGAAAAATCACACAAGATATTTGTAAGAGACTAATTAAATTTGCTTTCCTGCTTTCCGCTTCGGAACCTACATACAATTTTACAAAGCTAGTAAAATAATCATGCTGCCTATATTTTTCAGAAAAAAGCTGTCTAAACCTTTTAAAGTCTCTCATATTATCAATTTTAATGTTATCAAACACTTTGTTTACCCATACTGGATAGTTTTTAATAATGCCTGCCTCCTTAGCTTCATATGCCTTCTCTCCTATAAACATTTTACTTCTTGACACTTTATAAGGTGCCACCTGTAAATCCAATATCATACCTTCATAATTTCTCAAAGATTCAGATCCTGTACAAAAAGAAAATTCTGATTGTAATAAATCATGTTGCGCCAAAAACAAATATATTAATTCTTTTTCATACAAAGATGACTCTTGGCTAAAAATGATAATTGGATTTCTATTTCCCCAAATACACCATATTATATATTTTAATTTTATTTCACTAAAATTTATTTTTTTATTTAATATTAATTCTAACTTTTGGTTATAACAATCGTAGATATTATCATCAATATCTGGTTTTTTAAACAATTCAAATATGCCACCTATGCTATCATAACATTTGGTTAACTCATCAACATTAATAATTAGTGAATGTGTCCAAACGCATCCAGGTCTATTCATTTCATCCGCATACCATGTACACGCTAATACAATTTCCTCTTTATTTAACCTGTATCCTGTATAATATTTTTCAAATCCACTAGCGACTTCATTTCCTGATAAATCGCTCAAAATAATCATCATCTTAGCATCTCTATCCTGTAGCTTTTTCGATGATTGTAATAATCTATGCCCTTTAGAATACCCATGCAAGGTTTGATTAATGCTAAGTTTTTCAATTGTCATATAATTCACCTGATAACTCCGAAATTATAGATGTTACATCTTGAGAAACCATATTCGCTTCATTTACAACTTTAATTCTGTTAATCGGTTCTTCTATAGATAACAATCTATCAACATCCTCTATTTTCCCCCCTAATGCACTCACTCCCCAAACCTTTGTAAAAATTTTCTTATTATTAGATTCAATAAATTGCCACAACATACTCATTTTTTCTTTTAAAAATTTTTTGGGATTTACACTCTCATTATTCTCAAGTAAATCCCATGCTGATAAAATGATACCTAACTGAATTGGTTCACGTTTTATTTCTAATATTATTTGAAGCAAATCAATAACTTGCACTTGCGTCGGATCATGTTCAGATGGCTTTCTTGATTTTAATAAGTTCTCTTCCGTTCGAAGCTCTGAAGGTAATTTTGAAATCAGTTCTGCAGGAAATATATTTTCAATATTAATAAAATATAATATAACATCTGCTTTGCTTATTTTTTCATATAATTCCACTGTCAACTCTCGTGTTTCGTATATATTTTGAAATGTTTCACCAGACAAATCAGGAAATTCTAAATTCAAATCACATTCGCCATCAGTCAATAAAAGTATAAGCTGCATCTTTTCTTGCCCAATAACTGTTCTTTCTAATTGTTCAATTTCTAACCACTTATGTTCTAATTGATACAGATACTGTAAATCTCCTGTCATTTTTTTCAATGTTAATGAAGTCGATATATTTTTTTGGTTTATGCTATGCCATAACGCTGCTAAATAAGTACTTTTTCCAGCATTTGGAGCGCCCATAATAAAGAAATTTTTATTCATTATTATATCCCTCTAAATTTATATTCCAATCTATCAAATTCCGACAAATCCTCAAATTTTTCCTTCCTTGCCTTATATTTTTCTAATATATTTTTATTGAACCAACTCAATAATAATACGTTTAGTCCATGCCCTATTTCAAATTTACTTGTATCTTTTGGCATAGCAGCCACTTTAAAATATTCTATTTTACTAAACTTTTCTTCAAAACTTCCTTCAATACTCTCTTTCACTTTAGCTATTATTTGATCTATATTTTCCAGTTCACTTAACAAATCATATTTGCTAAATACCACTTGTAAAACACACTCTTTATTTATTAGTTCTGCATCATAAAATGTTCTTATCATTTCAATTATTCCTGATACAGTACTTCTCATTTTTCTTCGTTCTGCCAGCAATTCTCCATCTATTACACCAACAAAATAATCTGCCCTATCCATAAACGGAAATTTTTTTTTTCACTTCATCAACTTGTCCAATATGTGACTCAAAAAATTCTCCTGATAAATCCGCAAACATAAAATTATTGATTAAATCTTTATCCTTTTGCCATAATTTTAAATGCAGGAAAGATTGATCCATTTTCACCACTGTTCGTGGTGTCACAGGATTTCCTCCTCTTGACTTGATTCTTGTATAAAAAGCCCTTTGTTCATATCCTAATATAGTTTTAGAACCAGCGAAATAAAGTTCTCCCATTGGAGATTCGTGAAATAATTGATAAATAGTCGTTTCAATTGTAGTCTTTCCACTTCCAATTGGCCCAACAAAGACTATCATCTTTGTGCTTTCCTTAGCAGCAACTTGATATATTTCTTCACAACTTAGGGCTTCACCAGAATAAATTTGATAATTGTTATTAGAAACAGCAATATCTTCTATATTATTTTCTGCTTCATCTACAGTTGTATCTACTTCATCATTTAGCAATTCATCAAAAGCACCTTGCTCTCTATCTATAATTGCATCATCCATTTTATAAATCCCCTATGCTTTAATAACTACTAACTAAACATTCTTGATAAATTAACATCGACCACTTAATTAAAGACAATTTTAAAGAATCTGGATTTATCTTCCATGCTTTTTTATAAGCAGGCAACCATTCTTTTTTACCATCAACCGTCAACGAAGCTTTTAATGCAGCTATTATAGGTAAATTTCGACTTTCACATTCACCTCCATATTTTTCTACTATTTTCTCTTTGATGGAAATTTCCTGTTCATCAATAAGCTCTGTTAGGGACACCTCAGAAACACTTTTTTTACACTTATTCAACATTTTAGACAGAAAAGCTTCTGCCGCATATGGGCCTGGATAACTTCTAACTAAGTTTTCCAGTTCCACCCCTAATACCACTGCTCCATTAATATCTTTAATCTCTGACAATGGTATCTCTAATAAATCACTCCATTCTCCTACAATCCAACTCAAAATTCCTATTTTCTCTTGTGCAATTTTGTTTTCATTCATTAAATTATTATTCTTTGAGTCCAATATTCGAATATTTTTTTCCATTTTTTTAATAACACTTATTAAGGTTTCAGGAGCATTTTCACTAAACTGCCCTTCCTCAGCTATTTCTGTTTCCCAGTTGGAATTCAAAAAAACCTGTGCCTCCTGTTCAGAATTTACTCTATTTGTTTCTATAGACAATTCCCTAATTCTATCACATGCCAAAATACACAGATCCTTCAGTATAAAATCATAATATGGTTCTAATACTTGCAATGAATATGCAATAAATATACCATCTTCTCCCTGTAAAAGTTTTGCTAACGTAGCCCCAGCTAAAACGGCTAGTTCTTCCTCATTCTTATCATCAAATCCTTTATCTATATTGCTAAAACATTCTATAAACCATTCTTTTATATCTGCATCACAAGATAATTTTAAAAAAATTCTTATTAGCCCCACTATTTCATCTATCTCTTTAATATCCTCTGCTTGTTTTATTCCTTGCCACCTCATATCAATTTGATTTTGAGGCACATCAAAGCTAACTTTTTTATACCATTTATAAAAATTTCTTTCTAAATCCATTACATCAACCTCCCTCTAATATCCATTAATCATCGTATAGAACTCTTCTAAACATTTTTGGTTTTCTGCATCTCTTAATATTGTTTCAATGATTTCAATATATTTTTTTCCTTCATATTCATCACGAAATAAGTTCAGTCTTGATAATATTTCTGACTGTTGTATATATGAAAGTTCAAAAAAATGATATACTATATCTTTTTTGATACCATTAACAATCATTTTGTCATCAGCATTTATGTATTTTATTTCATTTTTGCCCGAACGATTATCTGATAAGTTATCTCTTCTTTTTTTATCAATGTTCAAAGTATATTCAAAATAATCTTTCCCAAAATCACAACTCTTCTGATCCGATATAAATCTATCCCTATCATATGATAATATTCTAGAAAATACTTTTACACGAATGCACTTATCATTTCCTTGATAATGACTTTCAAAACTTATCCAATTATATCTTGGCATCCAGTCCCTTCCTCTTGTAGGATGTGTTGCCCCAGCATTTATAGCTAATCTCTTATCATTTATATCCATAAATTGTTCATGTTTATGACCATATAATTGAATATCCACCCGTTTGTCTAGTCTACTTTGTATATCCTTAGCAAATTTCCAAAATTCAACTGGATGATGGCAGAGAGAAACCCATATTGTATTAGGTTCATACGATGGCAATTGACTCTGTCCTATATACATTTTTCTGTCCACATCTTTTACTTTATGGTCATCATGATTAGATATAATACACGAATTCATTCCACGAATTTTTAATTTCATAGAACAGCCCAAGTCAAAATCTGCTGTCCAGTATGTTCTATCCATATTTATGTTGCAACCATACAATGCAGCGAAATTGTTATATTCTTCTATTGGTTTAAATAAAAGATTGGGACTTGCTATATCTGACATATGTTTTTCAAAATACCAATCTGCATCATCTAATGTTTCTGCATTCTCAATTTCACATTGTGCATTATATACACTTCTACTACTTTGAGCAACTTTCTGATCCACATCATGGTTGCCTGGAACACAATATATGTTTTTTTCATCTATTTCTAAGTAAGATGTTAACGTCCCCAAAAATTTTTTAGCAATATCGTACTCTTCTCTTTTTCCTGCAAACGCAATGTCTCCTCCAACTAAAACTCCCTTAATATTTTTTAATCTCTTTTTGGCATTATATTGGATGTCTGTCAATATAGCATTTCTTAAATCTTCATCAATATCTGTGCTACTTCCACTAGTTTTTCGAAAATGTATATCTGATAGATGAATAAATGTTATTTCACTCATATATTTTCCCTCTAAATTCTCTGTGTTAGATAATTATACCAGAAAACTTCTATTATTAACAGCATAATTTAACATGAATTTTCAAATGAATTTTCAAACTGTTCTGGCATTCACTGACTCTATACACCGCTACGCATGCGAGTCCGGCTATTCCGGCCAGAAGGATCCCTACTGCTGCTGTAATACCCAGTATCCATCCCATATCGCTTTCCCCTTTCGTTTTTTTCATTGTTTTACTGCATCCGGCACTCTGCCAGGATGGCCGCCTCCTCTTCTAGTGCAAAGTATTCGTCCGCCGCCTCCCTGCTCACGGCCAGGATCTCCCCTGCCTCTTTTTCTCCCCTCTGGATCGGTTCCAAGAATTGGTTAATCTCCCTGTGCAGTTTCTGATCCGGGCTGCTGTCCAGCGTCCCCATTCTGCTCTCTGCCACCAGGCGGTCCAGAACATCGGTCACGGTGATCTGCTGGGCCTTCCCGCCCTTTTCTCCGATAAAATTGGCAAGGTTCTCTGCGGTCAGCGCAACCAGGTATTCTTCTCTTTTACCGCTGCCGCTGTCGTACACACAGGCGTAGCCCATGGTGTCGGTGTCCATGATCTGCTAGAGCATCTGTTCGTCTTCTGATTTCATGCATCCTCTCTCCCTCCTCGTTATTGTCTCTTCATAATATGGCTTTTGTTCAGGCAGTAAAAAAGAAGGATTCCTCCAGTTATGGAAGTTCCTTCCGCATCATATACAGATATCCTTTTTCTAACTCAGTGTCATCCCTCCACTCTGTTCCTCTTCCGGCACTTCTTCCCTGCCTTCGTCCTGCACACTCTTCAGGCTTTCTGATATCGCCGGTTTCCTTTCTGTATACTGGATAACGATCCCGGAAAAGTCATAGTTCACAGGTTCCAGCACTTTTTTCTCCATCATTGTCAGTAATGCTTCCGTATCAAACTTGGCTTCAAAATACAGATTCTTATCGATCTGGATCGGTACATCCATTCCTGCCGGATCTTTCCCCAGTATCGTCCGCTGCCTGCCGAATACCTTTCCTCTCAGCTGCATCAGTCTTTCATGCATGTCCGGCTGTCTGTTGCAGTGCTTCAGAATGGTCTGGACTGCTTTTTTCCATGTAAGTGTTTCTACGGTCTCACCAGAAACAAACGTTACAGAGACCGGACTCTTCCCTTTAAGCATGGACGGGGAAGTCCTCCCCAGGCGACATTCCCTGCTCCTGATCTCTGAACGATTGTATAGTCCTCCATTCTGATACATCTGGATCATGTCATCGCATCTCTGATTCACAATCTGTAGCAGTTCTGCTCTTACTTCTTCAATCAGTCCTATATAATCCATCGAAATTCCCTCTCCTTAAGGCATAAAAAAGAACCAGAATCTCTCCTTGTCTAAAAGGAGTCTACCCCGATTCTCTTTGAAAATTTTTATATACCGTGCAAATATAATACTTCCTTGCTCTTATATATCATCATCTTACCCTCTCCACCAAAAACTCCCCCGCCTCATTCACCTTCCCCTCCATCCGATCATCCACCAGATAAGACAGACACAACTCATCCCCTTCCTTCAGCCCCATCACGTTCACTTCCTCTTCCGGCAGCTGGATCATCCGGTTCTTCCCCATCACCACCATCATCTCAATCAATTCCATGCACTTCGTCCTCTCTTTCATCATTTTTTTCATTGCTTCCTTCGTAAAAAATCCCACTCGTTCCTTCTCTATAAAAAACCTGCAAACTTCGCCCCTTAAAAGTTGGTAAAGGATTTTACCAATTCCCGTACCAGATTTTTACCAACTTTTCCGCAAATCCTCCCGATTTCCATCATCCCAAAACGACACCCCAAAAACGCAAAAAACGCTGGAACCATGCGGGTTACCAGCGTCTTGCTTAATCTTATGAAATTGGAGTTACATTCCCATCTGTGCCGCAACCTCAGCCGCAAAGTCCTCGTTCTTCTTCTCCAGGCCTTCACCTGTCTCGAAACGGACAAATTTCTGAATGCTCAAATCCGCATTATTCTCCTTTGCAACCTGCGCAAGGTACTGTGCCACTGTCTGCTTGCCGTCCTCCGCCTTAACATATACCTGCTCCAGCAGGCAGACTTCCTTTAATTCTTTGTTCAGACGTCCGTTGACAGCGCCCTCGATCACCTTCTCAGGCTTGCCCTCCATCTTGGGATCCTGGGCGATCTGTGCCGCAATGATCTCTCTCTCATGTGCCTTAAACTCTTCAGACACATCGGAGGTTGCCACATACTTGGGGCTCAGGGCAGCCACCTGCATTGCAAGGTTGGTCAGCGCTTCCTTCACTGCATCGTTGACCACATTTGTCTTAGCCTCCACAATAACGCCGATCCTGCCGCCGCCGTGTACATAGGAAACCACACAGCCCTCCGCTGCTTCCACCTTCTCGAATCTCCTGATGCTCAACTTCTCGCCAATTACAGCGATCTTATCCACCAGAGCCTCCTTCACGGTCTTGGAAGTGTCCTCATTCCACTTTTCCTCCATGAATGCGTCCATATCAGCCGCATTGGAATTGACAGCCTGCTCTGCAACTGCCTCAACAAACTGCTGGAAGGTTTCGTTCTTCGCCACAAAGTCTGTCTCGGAATTTACCTCCACGACTGCCGCAACCGTATCTCCCTTGGTGGCGATACGGCAGATGCCCTCTGCCGCAATCCTGCCTTCCTTCTTGATCGCCTTGGCCTGTCCATTCTTTCTCAGGACCTCAATGGCCTCTTCCATATTTCCATTGGTCTCATTCAGAGCCCTCTTACAATCCATCATGCCGGCTCCGGTCTGCTCACGCAGTTCCTTCACCATAGCCGCAGTTACTTCTGCCATATTCTTATTTCCTCCATTCAATTGCCATTTATGACAATTTATTCCGTCCCTTCATTTCCGCACCCCTGCACTGGAAGAAATTTCACCTGCAAAAAGCGCATCTGTAAATTTCGTTCGGGCGCATCCGTTCCGTGACTGCTTTTTATTCAATTACCGTATATGACAATTTGTTCCGTGACTGTCTCTAATTCAATTGCCGTATACGACAATTTGTTCATTGTTATGAGTTACGCTTCCTCTGCCGCTACTTCCTCGATATCTTCCGCTTCCGTCTGCACGTCAGCCTCGGTGTATACAGCCTCTCCCTGGTTTGCCTCGATCACTGCATCCGCCATCTTGGATACGATCAGCTTAACGGCCCTGATGGCATCATCGTTTCCGGGAATGATGTAATCCAGTTCCTCAGGGTCACAGTTGGTATCGCCGATACCGATCAGGGTAATACCCAGGGAATGAGCCTCCTGTACACAGATTCTCTCCTTCTTGGGATCCACCACAAAGATAGCGTCCGGGATCCTGGTCATATTCTTGATACCGCCCAGGTTCTTCTCCAGTTTGTCCCATTCCTTCTTCAGCTGGATGACTTCCTTCTTGGGCAGGACGTCAAAGGTTCCGTCCTCCGACATCTTCTCAATCGCATGAAGCCTTACGATACGGGACTGGATCGTCTTAAAGTTTGTGAGCATACCGCCCAGCCATCTCTCGTTCACATAATACATTCCACAGCGCTCTGCCTCTGTCTTGACTGCGTCCTGTGCCTGCTTCTTGGTTCCCACGAACAGGATCGTACCGCCCTGCGCCGCGATCTCGGAAACAGCCCTGTAAGCCTCGTCTACCTTCCCGACGGACTTCTGCAGGTCGATAATGTGGATACCGTTTCTCTCGGTGAAGATATAGGGAGCCATTTTAGGGTTCCATCTTCTGGTCTGATGTCCGAAATGAACACCCGCTTCAAGTAACTGCTTCATAGAAATAACGCTCATGTTTCTACCTCCATTTGGTTGAATCTTCCGCTCTGCCTTACAGGGACTTCAAACGTCCCCTGCCGAACCTGCGCTACGGTCCGACTGACTCCGGCAACTACCCTGCCTGCGCGGGCACCATTGCCGAATCGGCATGCGTGTTTTATAGTAACAATGTTATTTAGTCACAACGAGTGCATTATAACACAATAAAGCCCCTCTTGCAAGGGGTTTTATCTGCTTCTGGTAATTATTTTAGCAATGTCTTCCTCCGTGGAATCCGCTGGGATCTCATAAGTTCCTGAGTTGATCCTCTTTGAGTATCCGTTGCTCTCCAGATACTGGTCAAACGCGGACGCATCCTCTATCAGTCCCGCCTCCGCCAGTGCCTTGGCCACCCCATAGGAACTCTGGCCCCTCTGGATCACAAAAGTCACACTATCCGACTGCTCCGATGCAGATTCCCGCGTGGAATCCGGCACAGATGCAGATGCCGTGTCTGCAGGTTCCGGCGTCTTCACCTGGGGCTTCAGGGTCACCATGGGCAGCGGCTTCAAGGCATCCGGTTCTGACCCGGAAGACGGCGTTTCCACCGGTATGGGCGTCACGACCGGTGCTGTTGTCGGTTCCGGCAAAGGCGTAGCTGTTGGTTCCGTTGATGACACCGCTGTGGGGTCAGGGGACGCCTGTCCCGAATCCTGGGACGCCTGATTGCCCGCCAGGGTACGGGAATCACCATCCACCATGCCAAGCTCCATCGCCCTTACCCTGACCTCCGCATCCGACAAAGGCTGTTTCTTTAACGCGATTCCCATCAGCAGGGCTGTGACAATCATACCGATGCCCAGCCCCCGTAAATAGTATCGTAATTTCACTTTATTTTTCACTCCGATTTTTGTACAGCTCGATCACCAGTTTTACTTCACCCACACCCAGGTTCAGTTCCCTTGCAATCGCCACATTAGATTTCCCGCTTTTATATAATTCCAAGACTCTGTCGTTGTAATTTCGTCCCTGCCCGTCTGTCTCCTGGGTGAAATTAATCACACTGGAGGTCTGCGGCGCTCCGGAATCCGGAACCATTCCTGAAAGGTTCGGCTGCTCCACAATAGGCTGTGGCGCTGTAAATTCCTGCGTTGAAACAGCTACCGTCTGGGGAACCGCAGCGTCCCTTTTTGACGTCGAAAACGTCACCTTTTGAGGAGTCGGGGACATCTTTCGGGATGCCGAAGATACCTTCTGGGACATTGGGGCGGCCTGCGAGGACACCGGAGGAATCTGATGTGCTCCTGCCGCTGCCTGCTGAGACACAGGCTGCGTCTGACGAGACGCCGTTGATACCCGCTGGGGAACAGGCATTACCTGTTGAAGTGCCGGTGATACCTGCCGGGACACGGGCTGCGTCTGCTGCAGTGCCGGTGATACCTGCCGAGACACGAGCTGCGTCTGCTGCAGCACCGGTGATGCCTGCTGGGACACGGGCTGTGTCTGCTGCAGTGCCGGTGATGCCTGCCGGGACACAGGCTGTGTCTGCTGCAGTGCCGGTGATGCCTGCTGGGACACGGGCTGCGTCTGCTGCAGTGCCGGTGATACCTGCTGGGACACAGGCTGTGTCTGTTGCAGCACCGGTGATACCTGCTGGGACACAGGCTGTGTCTGTTGCAGCACTGGTGATACCTGCTGGGACACAGATTGTGACTGTTGCAGCATAGATGATGCCTGCTGCGCCGCCATAGACACTTTCTGAGGCATCGGTGACGTGCTCTGGGAAGATACCGGTGGCACCTTCTGCCCTTCGGGGAACTGCACTGCCGCAGGAATGGGCGGTGCCGCAAATACCGACGGAACAACAGGAGACACCGACTCCTGAGACATCGCGGCAAATACCTGCGGCTCCATTGCAGGAACAGGCACTTTCAACGGAATCACCGTTTCCGGTGCAAGCCGCTGAAAGGTATTCACTACCTCTTCGGCTTCCTTCTTCGTCTCCTTTACTTCTTTTACTGTCCGGTTCACCTCCGAAACTGTATTTTTCAAATTAATATGCTTATCGTTAAGCATATCATAGAGAAACATGACCTCTTCGTGATTCTTGTGTATCTCTGCCAGCACTGTGTCGGAATACTCATTCACTGCCATGATCTTTTCATTCGACAGGCGCTCCAGGGACCGCTCCGTTTTCTCTATCGAATAGGTAACTGCCTCCTCCACCACATCATCCACATGCCCTCTGACTGCCTCCAGTTCCTCCGACACCAGCGCCTTGATCTCTTCCTTTGCAAGTCCCCTGGTCTCCTCACTGCTCTCTTCATTCTTCATTGGGATGAGGAAACTCAGTATAAATACAACACATCCCGCTGCCAGCAGGACAATTTCCATTATATCCATCTCAAAAGTCCGTCCTCTATACCTACTGCCCGCTCCAGCGGGCATCCATTCAATATTTGAAAGCGTCCTACTTTCAAAATGATACCTACTGCCCGCATCGGCTGGTATCACTTATATCTTCATGTCAAAGCCTTCTCTGCCTTTTACGACCACGCGCTCCTGGGGCTTGGCTCCCTTGCGGCGCTTTCCCCCATCCCCATAATACTCGCCGTTCCCTTTTTCTTTGGCGTCAGGGTTTTTCTGATGCCACTCCGGGTTATCACTCCTTCGTACCTCACGGAGGCGCTGCTCCGTATTTTTCTGGACATCCTGGCTGATAAAGGTCTGTGCAAACATACCCTTATTGTCCTCATTCTGCTTGATTCCGGAATAATCCTGCGCCCTGGAAATCGTAGTCAAATCAATCGCGCCAAATGCCATATGAGCACCTTCTTTCCTCGGTTACAGGGGCTTCATGCAAATCTCGCCCCGCTCCCGCACAAATTTACAATAGTGATAACTGGTCTGCAGTGTCTTGGAACTGTCCCCGATAATAATGGTCGTGCTGGGATAGATCTCATCATTCACAACGATCTCCGAAAGCTTCTGGATTTCCATCATTGCCCGCATCTTCTCCATTCTGTCGCTCATCTGTTTCTTCTCGGAGGTCTTATCCTCCACCAGCTTCATCACGCTCTTCATGTATTTCAACTGGCTCTCATTAAACTGTATGCCTTTCTTCAGCTTCTCCTTAAAGGTTTCCAGGATCACTTCCGCATTGCTGATCGTTTTATCTATATCCGCGGTCAGCTTCTGCATGCGGCTGTACTGTGTTTTGATCAGCGGATTCACACCCACCTCCAGGATCGTGGACGCTCCCATACCGGTTCCTATCGTCTTTGCAGTAACCTTCTGTCCCGCCTGGACATAGCCGCCGACAATAATACCCTTCCTTCCCTCGACCTTGACCTCCGTTCCTGCGGAAATCCTGCTATGAAGGATCGCCTCCGACTCCACATAACCGCCGGCCACCACCCTGACATTCTCCAGAAACTTTGCCATAATGTCGCCGCCGGCTTTCAAATAACCTTTGGAGGAACCGTTCATCCCCTTCGCGATAATGATATTTCCCCCGGCAATGATCCTTGCATCCTCCACCAGACCGTTGACAATGACATTACCCCCGGCCTTTACCTCGAAGTTTGCCATCACATCCCCGTTGATCTGGATACTTCCCTCAAAGTCAAGGTTTCCCGTGGACGCATCCACACTCTTGACCTCGAACACATCAGAGACAAAGACCTTGTCATCCACCAGGGTCACATGCCCGTCTACCATGGATCGAATAGAGAGTTTATCCTCCGACAGTTCAATATTCCGGCCGAATTTCAGCGTTTCACGCTTGACCTCCCTGGGGTGGATGGGTTTGCCGTGGACATCATAGCCCGACTCCCCCCTGTCCTCCGGTATGATCGTAGCCAGCAAGTCGCCCTTCCTGCACTGATTGATCATACTGAGGTTAAAGTAATCCACACTGCCATCCTCACGCTGTGAAGGCGGCCTGTGCTTATCCGTGTTAAACTTATAATCGATCACGGCATCTGTGCCGTTCCTTGGTTCCTTTCCTTTCGCTACCAGCAGATCCGTACAATAGATCCCGGGAGACTGGAAATGATCCTGCAGCGTTTCCATGCGGATGCCATGGGTAATATTGCTGAAATGCAGATCTTTTAAAAAGTCATTAAATGAAATCCTGTCCCCCGTCTCGGAAGCCGGAATAAAACGCACATAAACGGACATATCATCCTCACTGACATCCAGATGATATGTCTCGGGATATTGGGGACAACGGTCCGAACCCAGATGATAAACACAGTCCTCTGCCTCCTCGTCCAGAAGCAGCATTTCGATCCGTCTTCTATCATAGCCTGCCCCCAGGCCGTCCAAATATTCCAGTAATTCCCCGATTCTTATCTGTTCTCCGCCATCTTTAGGCTGACACAACCTGACACCATATCCGTTTGGCTCATTGACCAGTTTAAAGTATCCATTCTGCATAATGATCTCTCCCTGTCAGTTATCCGTGAGGATTCCCATGTAGCTGCCCATTTTTGTTTTCATTTTCTGTAATGCCCTGGTATGAAGCTGAGAAACTCTGGATTCAGATACCTCCAGAATACTGCTGATTTCCTTTAAAGTCAGCTCCTCATAATAATACAAGGTAATGACCTTCTGCTCCTTTTCCGTGAGAAGCTGCAGCGCCTCCCCCAGCATCTTTGTCAGTTCTTCCTTCTCCACCTTCTCTTCCGGCGCTTCAAATCTGGAAGTCGTCTGCCTGCTGTAATCCTGGGCCACATCGCTGCCCTGCTCCATATATTCATTCAGGGACACAAGCCCTGTAACCTTCATCTGTGACTGCCATTCCAGGAATTCATCGCCAGAGATACCCAGTTTTTCCGCAATTTCCTCATCCGAAGCATTGTGGCCTGTCTCCTGCTCGATCTCCCTCATGACCGCCTCAATCTTTTTCTGCTTCTGCCTGATCGTCCTGGGAATCCAGTCCATCTTCCTGATCTGATCCAGGATCGCGCCCCGAATCCTCAGGCTGGCATAAGTTTCAAATTTAACCTCCTTAAAGCAATCAAATTTATCTATGGCATCAATCAAACCGAAAATACCGTAGCTTACCAGATCTTCATACTCCACATTATATCCCAGATAGATACTGAGCCGTCCGGCAACCACCTTCACAAGAGGAGCATATTCCAATATGATCTTTTCCCTGGCATCCGCGGATTTTGTCTTTGCATATTCCTCCAGCAGTTTTTTTCTGCCTGCCTCATCCATAGGAACACATCCCCTCCCTTCAGTCTATTTCCAGACTATACTTCTTTTTCATTCTCCCCGCTATCCGCTGCCGTCTCCTGCCCGCTGGCATCCGTCTCAGCATCGCCCTCCGCGCCTTCTGCCTCTGCTTTCTCCTTCTCCATCTTTTCTTCATTCTGCCTGTCAAATGAATCCAGTGTCCATTTCAGGATGCTCCCCAAGACATAAAAAAGCACCAGGACAAGAAAAAGTGATACCAGCTTTGTCACCATGGAATAGTCCATGATATATGTAATGATACAGGTTACCGCGCCCGCCGTCAGCATCAATAAAAGGGGTAAATTCTTTCTGTTCATAGATTTCCCTTCATCATATCCTATTCATAAATCTTATACTAAATCTTATACTCCGGTTTTCCTACTGCCCTGATGATATAATCACCCGTCTCAGGATAGAAAATAACCGTTCTTCCAAAGTTTTTACCGGTATCCTCCGCCAGGATAGGGATCCTCAGTTCACTCAGCTTCGCCTTTGTGGCCTCCACATTGCGGTCTCCTACCTGGCCGAAAGAGCTTGTACCGTGAAAATTAAACATATTGGCACCGCCGGCGATCTTTGCCACCATGCGGCTTCTCTGCGCCCCCAGCTTTTCCATCTGTCTTACCAGTTCCGCTATCCCCGTGTCCGCAAACTTTGCGATATTCGTCTGACTTCCCTTGATTGACTTGCTGTCCGGCAGCATGACATGCGCAAGTCCCCCTATCTTATTCGCCGGATCACGGATCGCGATCCCAACACAAGACCCAAGTCCAAGAGTCGTTATCCCATTGGGACTGACACATGTCTTGAGGTCTGCCATTCCCACTTTGATTATTTCGCTCATCTGTGTTTCCCTCTACACCTTATTTCTTTGCACTGACATCCTTAGATCAGGGGAATCCCCAACGCCCCTAATATCTTTGCATAAGACTCCAGATCAGGAATCAGGATAAAATATCCATCCAGTTCGATCTCATCATAGAACTGCGACTGGATCAGCAGGATATTGTCCCCGAAAATTCCAAACTGGATCGCAGGAACACTCAGGATCGCCCCCGCCATATCCACCGTCAATGCAGGCGGTGTGGGAACGATTTTCAGATTCGTCAATGTAGAAAGGGAATTCAGGTATGCGCCCGTAATAATATTTCCTATCTCCTTCATTGCGGAAAGACCCATCTCCTCAAATTCGGATCCGGGGGGAAGCATGCCCATGGTAATTTTCTGGATCAGGTGACGGGCACTCTCCTCCTCCACCATAAACATCATACTGCCGGTGATATCCCCGTCCACTCCCAGGAACACACCTACCATGATCTGCTCTTCACCACCCATCATATCGCCGACTTCCGAGAACTCCAGAAGCCTGACCTGAGGTACTTTCATATCCACCTTGCACTGCAGCATCTGGGAAAGTGCGGTCATGGCATTTCCCGCGCCAATATTTCCCAGTTCCTTGAGAACGTCGTAATAGTTCTCAGTAACCTGCTCTAAGCTCATATCACTCATGAATGTATCTCCTTTTACATTTTCGTAACAGTCCGAAAGTGGTCTCATAAGTTCCGGACTGTTACCTATTATTAGTTCTCCTCCAGACTGATGGCCGCCAGGTCAAAGAGAGAAATCAATTCGCCATTGTGCTTCCCGACTGCATTGATAAGATTTCCTTTTTCAGCCGTGATATCACTGGAAATTCTTTCTATATCCGCCTCGTACAGGGTCACCACCTCTTTCACTTCATCTACGATAAAGCCTACGTTTCCCTCTTCCTCCAGCTTCACGATCAGGATACGGGTAGCCTTGGTGATCTCATCGGCTTCCAGTCCCATCTTCAGGCGGATGCTGAGTACGGGAATAACCTCGCCCCGCATATTGATGACACCCTTTAAATATGCGGGAAGCTTCGGCACCCTTGTGATGCGCTGCATCTTTACGATATTGTCAATATTCCGGATATCGATGCCGTACTGCTCTTCCCCAAGCCGCACCACGATATACTGGATGGATTCGCCTTCATTCCTGCCCTTTTCATCGTCCAGGGCGATCTGATTGTTATTTATACTTAATTCCATGTGTCTGTTCCCCTTTCTAAATCAAGGTATTAGCATCAAGGATCAGAGCGATCTCGCCATCTCCAAGAATCGTTGCGCCGCTGATGAACTTGCACTGCTTAATGTATTTGCCGAGGGACTTGATAACGATCTCCTGCTGGCCGATCAGTTCATCAATCACCAGACCTGCCTGCTTATCTCCCTTCTTTACGATAACCACGATCAGATTCTCCTCGTTGACAGGCTTCCTCTCCACGTCCAGAACCTCGTTCAGACGGATCAGCGGAATCACCGTGCCCCGCAGATGGATCACTTCCTTGTTCTGCACCAGCTTCACCTCACTGGCAGGGACATCCTCCAGGGTCTGGATGGATCCAAGGGAAATCGCATACTTCTCTTCTCCCACCACTACCATCAGCGCCTGAATGATCGCCAGGGTCAGGGGAAGACGTATGGTCCATGTGCTTCCCTCTCCCAGCTTGGACTTCACTTCCACCTCGCCGCTCAGGGATTCAATCATGGACTTGACCACATCAAGGCCGACACCGCGTCCCGATACATCGGTCACCTTCTTCGCTGTGGAAAAGCTGGGAAGGAACAGCAGGTCTATGATCTCCTTGTCCGGCATATTGGCCGCCTGCTCCACTGTGATGATACCTCTGTCAATGGCCTTCTGCTTAACGGCCTCCACGTCAATGCCGTTGCCGTCATCCCTGACCTCGATCACAACCGTGTTTCCCTCCTGGTATGCATCCAGGAAAATGGAACCAACCGCAGGCTTTCCTCTCTGGGCACGCACTTCCGCGGACTCCAGGCCATGGTCTGCGGAGTTGCGCAGCAAATGCATCAGCGGGTCACCGATCTGGTCCACCACGGTACGGTCCAGCTCTGTCTCCTCACCGGTCATATACAGTTCCATCTTCTTATCCAGCTTCTTTGAAAGATCGCGGATCATGCGGGGGAACTTGGTCACGACGCTCTCGATCGGCACCATCCTTACCTTCATCACGGATTCATGGAGATTGGTGGTAACGCTCTCCAGGTACTCGATCTGCTCGTTGAATGCGCTGTTCACATCTGTCTGCTCCTGGCTGGACACGGATACCAGCGAATTTTTCGCAATAATCAGCTCGCTGACCAGATTCATCAGGGAATCCAGCTTCTCGATGTCCACGCGGACCGTGCGGTTGACCACCGGCTTCGCAGGCGCCTGCTTCTTGGGCTCCGCTTTCGCAGCAGGCGCAGCAGGTGCTGCAGAAGCAGCTGTAGAGGCCGCGGCAGGCGCAGCAGCGGGTTCTGTCTTCTCCGCTTCCTTGGAAGCATCTTCCTCAGCAGCAGCCGCTTCCGCAGCTGCTTCTGCTTCCTCATCTGCGATCACCTTTGCACTCTTATTGTTAGCCAGATCGATCTCCGCACCCACAACCTTATCTATTTCGGACACAGCCTCGCAGGACGTAATAATCTCATCCAGTTCCGCATCCGAAAGAATGATCAGGGTAAAGTCCCTGTCAAATTTCTCATCCTCCACATCCTGGGCGCTGGGGTCGGAGACAATGATCTCCCCTCTCTCCTCCACCGCCTTGAACACCAGGAAAGCCCTCGCTGCCTTCAGGATACAACTCTCCTGCACAGCGACATTCAGTCCGTACACTCTCTTGCCCTGCTTCTGTGCTTCCCTGATCACGTTGACCTGGGAATCATCCAGGACAACACTGTCCCACTTATTGCCGGAAGCGCCCTCCTGTGCGGGAACAGCTTCCTTTGCAGGGGATTTTTTGGCAGGAGCCTCCCCACCTTTTCCTTCGTTCAATATGTTATTCAGCATCCTGATAATGGGTTCATTGTCATTGGTTCCCTCATCGGCAGATCCCTGGATATTGTCCTTGTACTCCTCCAATGCATCCAGGCACTGAAACAGAACGTCAATTATCTCGGAAGTCACCTTAATGACACCATTACGCACCTCGGAGAAAACATTCTCCATGTCATGGGTCAGATTCTGCATCCGCTTAAATCCCATGGTACCCGCCATTCCCTTTAAGGAATGTGCTGCCCGGAAAATCTCATTGATGGTATCCATGTTCTCAGGGTCAGACTCCAGTTCCATGATACGCGTGTTCAGATTTGTTAAGTGTTCGTTAGTCTCGTCAAGAAAGATCTCGAGATATTGACTTACATCCATAGTATCCTCCATTCTGCCTGTGAGGCAAATTCCTTACTGATTTTTTACACCTACGTTTAAGACAATTTCCTGTGCGATCTCGTCCAGCGGCACCACCTGATTTGACAGACCCGCATTTTCAACGCTTCTGGGCATGCCGTACACGGTACAGGTAGCCTGGTTCTGGGTGATCACATGGATATTTTTATGAGGCTTCAGGTTTTTGATCCCGGCAGTACCGTCCGCACCCATTCCTGTCATGACAACACAGACAACCTTGTCAAACTGACTGTTCACCAGTGATTCATACATATAGTTGGCACAGGGCTTCACGCCCTCCCTGTTGGGTTCATCCGTATAATGGATCACATACTTGCCGCCCGGGGAGGTCATTACGTTCATGTGCATACCGCCCTTGGCGATATAGACGGTTCCCGACTGTAATTCATCTCCTTCCGCCGCTTCCTTAACCCTTACGCTGCTGAGTTCGTTCAGACGTTCCGCCAGGGACGCGGTAAAGCCCTTTGGCATATGCTGCACCAGCAGCACCGGTGCGTCCAATTCCGCCGGAAGCCTTGGAATGACGGCCTGCAATGCCTTGGGCCCCCCTGTGGAGCTGGCGATAGCCACCACCTTCGTACCGGAGATCCTGGAGGAGAACTTTCTGGCAATATCCGCCATTTTCGCTACCGTTGCCTGGCTTTCCGCCACCTTTTCCCGGGATTCAAACACGGGAAGCCGGCTGTTTGCCACCACATCCAGAACCCTGAGCAACCTGTCCTTAAAGACGTCCGCACGGCAGTCCACCGCGCTGTCCGGTTTATGTATGAAATCAAGAGCTCCCAGTTCCAGGGCGTCCATCGTGGTCTTGGCTCCCTCTCTGGTGTCAGTGCTTGCCATCATGACCCTTGCGGGAATCTTCCGTTTCTGCAGTTCCTCCAGGAGCTCCAGCCCGTTCATCCTGGGCATGTTCACATCCAGAACAACCGCGTCATACTGATTCCTGCTCAACAGGTCAAGCGCTTCCAGACCATTCGTCGCACGTGCAACAACCTGAAATCTCTCATCAGTATCTATTATATCACACAATACTCTTCTCATGAGTGCAGAATCATCAACTACCAGAATTTTTTTTGCCATTACTACACCCCCGCGCGTGCTTCCGCACACATATCAATCAATCTTTCTGACAATAAGGTCCTGTTTATGGATTCTATTGTATGAAAATGCAATTTCATACTTTCCTCTCTTTCTGGAGACTTTTCCTCTCTTCTTCAAATATGTATTTTATAATCTCTTCCCGTGTCTCGTTATCCATGTCATAATACTGCACGCGATGTTCATAAACTCCCGGCCGGTTTTCCAGTTCTTTGGCGCTGAGCACCTTCCCGATCACCTCATACTGCTTCTGCTCATTGCCCTTTATCAGATGGTAGCTGCAGTACAGCAGATTCCCCGGCGCATATTTCTGGGAAGAAATGAACCGCAGGCCACCGCCGCTGATATCCACAATGACACTCTGTTTCAGAGGCCGTCCTGAGACGAGGGCGAAGGGAAGGCGCTTCTCAATGGCCTGGATCTCGTCCTGCTCCAGATTCCTGGCGCACATTTCCAGGGCGCAGCTAAACCGATAGTATTCACGCCGCTGATATTTTCTGAGGTTGCTGGTGAGTTCCACCACCAGGATAAACACATTATTGCTCTTATAGCGGTCCACTATCCTGGCAAAGCACTGATAAAGACCGCTTGCCCCATAGAAGACCAGATCATATTCGCTGTCCACCGGAAGCAGGATCAGCTTTGACTGCTCCATGGGCATGGCGATCTCCAGCGTATCCCCCGAAAGGATTTCCAGGACGGAACTGTAATAGATCTTCTTGTTTCCTTCCCCGTTCTCCTCCTCGCCTTTGTCAACTGCCTGAAGCTCAATCTTATCATTTTGTGAGATAAATTTAGATAACATATTCACCTGCTCCTTCCTATGATATGGGAGAAAAATGCCGCCATCCCCCTCTTGGGCTGGCGCTGCGCCTCCTCCTTGTCCAAAAGCCGGCCGGCGATCCCCTGAAAAGCCCGGCTGGCTTTTGCCTCCGGATTCTGCAGCGAGACCGGAAGCTGCTGCATCACCGCATTGGCAAGCTGGGCGTCCTCAGGTATGCTCCCCAGATAGATCAGGGGGATCTTCAGATACCGGGAAACCACCGCATTCAGCTTTTCAAACAGCACCTCGCCGTCCGCCTCCTTCTTCACCCTGTTTGCAATCATCTTCACCTTGGTAGAGGACTCATCAAACCTGGGATGACGATAGAGCGCCTTCAACAGGGAATAGGAATCCGTAATGGAAGTGGGTTCCTGGGTCGTGACCAGCAGGACCTCCCCGCACGCCACCAGAAATTCCAGCACCGCGTCAGAAATACCGGCGCCCGTATCCACAATGATTATGTCGGCAATGGAGTCCAGTTCCGCCAGATTCTGAATAATATAATCAAGATAATCCTTACTCAGATTGGACATTCCCGCGATCCCGGAGCCACCGGAAATAAATCCGGTCTCCATGGGTCCCCAGGTGATGATATCCCTGATGCTTTTTCCCTGGTAAATCAGGTCACACAGGTTATGCTTCGGCACAGCGCCAAACATGATTTCTATATTCGCAAGTCCGAAATCGGCGTCCAGGATAATGACCCTCTTTCCCATCTTCCGGAATTGAATTGCCAGATTAATGGAAACGTTGGACTTTCCCACGCCTCCTTTGCCGCTGGTAACAGTCATGACACGGGCAAGTGGCTTTGACCTTACCTGACTGGCTTTTATGATTCTGAGTTGTTCCGCCTGATCCATGTCACTACCTCCATTCCTGCTCCGTCTCTTCAGTACCCCTGAAACTACGCCTTGCCGCCTAACAGCTGTTTTACCGTTTTCTGGGGATTAAAGCACTCTATGTCATCCGGCACATTCTGGCCACAGGTCACATAGGCGATGGGGACATCCGCAAACAGCTTCAAATTTAACAGATTCCCCAGCGTCGACGTCTCATCCAGTTTGGTAAAGATCAACTGATACTCGGCAATCTCCTTATAACTGGACACGATCCTGACCAGATCCCGGTACTTCGTGGTGGCGCTGAGCACCAGAAAGGTCTGGTACTCCCCCGCCTCCTTTATGGCCTCAAAAAGCTTCTGCATATTTTCCATCTGCTCTTCGTTCTTATGGGAGTGACCTGCAGTATCCACAAAAATATAATCAAAATTGTGAAAATCCTGTACCGCCTGCTTTGCATCCCCTTCCGTATAGATCACACGGAAAGGCGCCTCAAGGATATTGGCGTAAGTACGCAGCTGTTCCGCCGCCGCGATCCTGTAAGTATCCGCCGTCAGCAGCGCTACCTTCTTCTTCTCCCCCACGGTAAAATCACTGGCCAGCTTGGCAATAGTGGTAGTCTTTCCCACCCCGGTAGGTCCCATGAAAAGTACGATCTTCGGTCCCTTCCCAGCGGCTGTGATCCCGTCCGCTTTTCCAAACTTCAGGATCATTTTCTGATAGACATTCGCCAGGATATAGTCAAAGGGCATATTGGGCTTCTTGTTTTTCTCCAGATCCTCTATGATCTGGTTTGCGTACTTTTCGTCCACCTCATTTTCCAACATGGTATTGTACAGCAGACGGACAAATTTGCTGCGCTCCAGTTCTTCCTCACTGGGTTCCTCTTCCTGCTTCTCCACCGGCGGCGCGGCTTCCGTCTGTTCCTGCTTCTCCGCCTCGTCCTGCTGGAATCTGCTCTCCAGCAGCGTCTGAAGGCTGTCCAGCCTTTTCTCTATATTATTCTGGGAATTATCCGCCGCCAGTGTCACGGCCGCCGCAGGAGGATTCTCACGGTTCACCGGCTCCGCTGCCGCTGTTTCTTTTCGGACAGGCTTGGGGATATCTCCCTCCTCCTCCAAGGCCACAGTCACCTCTGTCTGCTTTGAACGGAACAGTGCTGCAAAACCCTTGGGTTTCACTTCCTTCACATTCATGATGACCACACCGCTGCCCAGTTCCTTCCTGGCAGCCTCCACTGCTTCCTCTTCTGTTTTTCCTACGAATTTCTTGATAATCATTATGCTGTCACCATCCCAACTGACTGTAATTCAACATTGGATTCCACTTCATTGTAGGATACCACCACAAGCTCCCTGTAATAATCCTCCGTCAGGCGCTTGAAATACATACGCACAATGGGTGAAGTGATCACAATGGGACTCTTGCCCAGATTCTCCAGCTTCTGGACCTCCTTGCCCACGGAATCTATGATCGCCCTCGATCTGTTGGGATCCAGATTCAGGAACGCGCCGCTCTCTGTCTGCTTCACGCTGCCCATGATCTCCTGCTCCACCTTCGGGTCTAATGTTACCACATTTGTGGTCTCATTGGCAGGGAAATACTTGGTAGAGATAGCGCGTTTCAGGCTCTGGCGCACATATTCCGTCAGAATATCCGTATCTCTTGTGGAAGGCGCGTAATCTGCAAGCGTCTCCAGGATCGTCAGCAGATCCCGGATGGAGATACCCTCCTTCAACAGATTCTGCAATACCTTCTGGATCTCGCCGACGCCAAGCGTCTTCGGCACCAGCTCCTCCACCAGGGACGGATTGGTCTCTTTCAGGTTGTTTACAAGGTTCTGTACATCCTGCCTTGTCAGCAGTTCATCAATGTGCTGTCTGATGATCTCTGTCAGGTGGGTCGCAATGATGGAGGGCGGATCCACAACGGTATAGCCCAGGCTCTCCGCACGCTCTCTCTGACCCTCTGTAATCCAGATGGCAGGCAGGTGGAAGGAAGGTTCAAAGGTAGGGATACCGGTGATCTCCTCCTCCACATAACCGGGATTCATGGCCATATAATGGTCAAACAGAATCTCACCCTCGCTGATCTGGATGCCTTTGATCTTAATAATATATTGATTGGGATTCAACTGTATGTTATCGCGCAGACGGATAATAGGCACTACCGTACCCAGTTCCAGAGCGATCTGCCTCCGGATCATTACCACACGGTCCAGCAGGTCGCCGCCCTGGCTTACATCCGCCAGAGGAATAATTCCATATCCAAATTCCAGTTCGATGGGATCCACCTGCAGCAGACTGTTCACATTCTCAGGCTGCCTGATCTCATCCGCCGCGATCTCGTCCGTGTCGATCTCCTGCTCGATGCCCGCCGTCTCCAGGTTAGCCGCCATGATCCGAGCACCCACAATATACAAAAGTCCCATACCCAAAAACAAAATGGTATTCAGATCTGTAAATATGCCCAGGAAAACAAGCGTTCCGCCAACCATATACATAGCCTTGGGCGCACCAAAAAGCTGTTTCATAATGGCGGGGCCAAATTCCGCCTCCTTGCCGCCCTTGGTAACCAGCACACCGGTGGAAAGAGAGATCAAAAGGGACGGAATCTGGCTCACCAGACCGTCACCGATGGTCAGGATGCCGTAATTATCCAGCGCCGAACCGGCATCCATGCCGCCTCGTATCACGCCCATGGCAATACCACCCACCAGGTTGATGACCGTCAGCAGCAATCCCGCCACGGCATCACCCTTGACATACTTCACGGCACCATCCATGGCGCCGAAGAAGCTGGATTCCTGCTGGATCTTGTCACGCCTGGCCTTGGCCTCGGCATCGTCGATGGCTCCCGTATTCAGGTCCGCGTCGATGGCCATCTGCTTACCGGGCATAGCGTCCAGCGTAAATCTCGCCGTTACCTCAGCCACTCGCTCGGAACCTTTGTTGATCACAAGGAACTGAACCATGATCAGCAGCAGAAAAATGATGGCACCTACAATCAGGTCACCTCCTCCCACGAACTGACCGAAGGTAAGCACCACATTGCCGGATGTTCCCGTGGTCAGGATCAATCTGGTGGAAGATACGTTCATGGCCAGCCTGAAGATGGTGGTAAACAATAGGATCGTCGGGAAATACGACAATTCCAGTACTTCCTTGGCAAACATGCATACAAACAATACGATGAAGGCAATGGAAATATTGAAGGCCATGAATACATCAAGCAGACCGGCCGGCAGCGGTACGATCAGCATAATAAATGCGACCAGTACATATATTGCCACGATGGCGTCTGTCTTACGTAATCTCACACTCACTTCCTGCACCTCCTTATACTCATAATATCATACTCCCTTTACACTTTCCATCATGCCGGAGCAGCCGGCACAAACCATTCCCATGGAACTTCGTTCCAGGAAGAATGCCTGCTCTTGGCATTCTTCAGTGTGAAGCTTGAAATCACTTAACGGGGTACTATGCCGAATGTAATTCGGCACGAGTTTAGTGATTTCCTTCACACTTTCCCCTGTAAGTGATAAACAAATGCCAGGACCTCCGCCACCGCCTGATACAGTTCCGGCGGAATAGCCTGCCCTACATCCACATTGGCATAGAGCATACGCGCCAACGGCTTGTTCTCAACAATTTCTATATGGTTTTCCTTTGCAACTTCCTTGATACGCTGCGCCAGATAATCTTCACCTTTTGCGATGACTAGAGGGGCATCCGCCACTTCCGGGTCATATTTGATCGCCACCGCATAATGGGTGGGGTTTGTGATGACCACATCCGCCTGGGGCAGCGCCTGCATCATACGGCGCCTGGAGGCTTCCCGCATCCTGGCTTTAATCTGTCCCTTGATCTGAGGATCACCTTCCGAATTCTTATATTCATCCTTGACTTCCTGCTTGGTCATCTTCATATCATTGCTGAATTTCACCTTCTGGTAAATATAGTCCCCCAGGGCAATCAGCATATAGACCGCGGCAATCCGGATTCCCAGATCCGTCACCAATTTGGCAATGATCTGCAGCCCCTGCATCAGTGAAATATCATAGATATTCATCAGGTAGATCCACTTGTCCCTCAGGAAATTATAACACACATACGTGATCAAGCCAATCTTTAGAATGGACTTTATCAACTCCACCAGCGAATTGACGGAGATAATCTTTTTAAAACCGCTGATCGGGTTCATGTTTCTGAATTTAGGCTTCAGGGGAGCTGTCGTAGGCCTCCACTTCACCTGTGCCAGATCACAGACAAAGGCGATCAGCACACCGATCAGCAATATCGGCGCCACAAGGATCAGTACCCGCAGCAGCATCCTCCGGAATGCCAGCCTAATATCTGCCTGGGGCATAAACCCCTGATAAAAAGTAGTAATCTCCGGAATACTGTCATAAAACGCGGGAAAGAGGGAAAGCAGGCTTGTGCCCAAATATCCCACATAAAACTTTAGCACAAGAAAAAGCGCCAACAGGCTGAACCCGTTCACGATTTCCCTACTCTTTGCCACCTGTCCTTCTTTGCGGGCATCATTCAGTTTTTTCGCTGTGGCGGGTTCAGTCTTTTCACCGCCATTGCCCTCTTTGGCAAAAAATTGCAGATCATACCGGATCATTGCATTGCTCCTACAAAGGAAACGATCACCCGTTTCATCTCGTCAAAAATAAAATCAGCTGTTCCGGGCAGAAGTCCCGCCGTCAAAAACAAAGTGGATAATCCCACTATAATCTTCAGCTGCAGACCGATTGCAAACATATTCATCTGAGGTGACACTTTCGCCAGAACACCCAGAATGGCATTCAACAGTAATATGGTACAGAAGATCGGCAGCACAATCCGGAACCCTATCAGGATATAGTCGCCCAGGAAGCGAACCACTGACTCCACCAGTACTTCACCATGGAACACTGCACCATTCACGGGGATCAGGACAAAGCTGTCCGCCAGCGCCCCAAAGAGGTAGCGGTACATTCCTGTTCCAATCAGCATGAGCATAAAAATATATTGGTACAGGACACCCGTAATGCTGGTGGATTCCCTTGTGGTCGGATCCATCAGTGTAGCCATGGAAAGCCCCGTTTCCATATCCGCTATGGAACCTGCGAAATTGACAATGGAAGTACAGATTGTTGTTCCGAAACCGATCAGAAGCCCAACCATTGCCTCTTTGATCACGACAATGGTATATTCCAGCAACGTATCATAAACCACTGCATCCGCAGGTGTCAGCGACTGATATAACAGCAGTGCCGTAAATACGCTTAAACCTACACGCACCCTCGCCGGAGTATTTTTCATGCTGAAAAAGGGCGCAATGAAAACAAAACTCGCCACCCTTGTCAGGATAAGCAGGAAATATTCCAGGTCGTATGTCGAAAATGATAAATTTATCATACTAACTACTCCGTTATCCACGGGTATAGAGAACAAAACTGGACCACAGCATGGTCATGAACTCCACTATATTATTTAACATCCAATGCCCGAAAATCATCAGTGCCAGAAATATGCTTATGATCTTTGGCACAAAAGTCAGTGTCTGCTCCTGTATGGAGGTAACTGTCTGGAAAATACTGACAATCAAGCCTACCGCCATAGAAATCAACAGCACTGGCAGTGCCGTCTTTATAATCAGGAATAACGCTTCCCTGGTAATATCCGATACTGTTTCAACCGTCACGAAATTCACACTCCCTTCCTGGCATGTGAGTTCTCTTTCCCACTAAGGATCTGTCAATGGTAGAATGTATCTACCAGGTTGCCGATCACCAGGCTCCAGCCATCCGCCAGCACAAAAAGCAATATCTTGAAAGGCATGGAGATCGTTGTGGGCGGCAGCATCATCATCCCCATGCTCATCAATGTGGAGGCGACTACCATGTCAATGATGATAAACGGAATATAAATCATAAACCCGATCCAAAATGCAATCCTCAGCTCACTCACCACAAAGCTTGGGATCAATACCGAGTTGGGAATGGATTCATTCTGGCCGTCCCATTCCTGACCGGCAATACTCATAAAAAGCTCCACATCCTTCACCTGGGTCTGGGGATACATAAATTCCCGCAAAGGCTGGATACCGGCCTCAAAAGCCTCCTCCTGGGCAATCTCCCCCGCCTGAAATGGCTGGATCGCCTCCTCGTTAATCCTTGCTATGGTCGGTTCCATAATAAAAAACGTGAGGATCAACGCCAGACCGACCAGAACCTGGTTGGGCGGCGCCGTCTGCGTATTCAGTGCGGCACGGGTAAAATGCAGCACTATGATGATACGTGTAAAGGAGGTCATGAGAATGAGGATCATAGGCGTCAGCGCGATCAGCGTCAATGTCAGCAGAACGCTCAACGCGCCGTTCAGCTGACCGTTGCTGCTGTCAAGGGACACCGTTACAGTGTTCGCCGTATTCAAATCCGCCACTTCCTCAGGCGTCTCCGCCGTTCCCGGCGGATCAATATAAGTACGCGTATCCTGTGATCCCGTCGGATCCCGGTTTTCTATTGCCCATACAGGCATGGAATTTTGAATACACAATATGCCTACCGTAACCAGCAGGCATATTATCATTATTATTCTTTTTCTGTTTCGCATAAACTTCATCATTTACTCGAATCGTCCTTTGGTTCGCTTGCATTTGCGGAGTTTTTCCTGATAGCCTTTTCGAACAACTCCCTAAATCCCAGACCGGAATTGAACTCCTGGGATATCTTAAGCTGTTCTATGGGAATTTCTCCCAGCATAGTAACTGTGTCTTTACAGACAGCGATCACCATATATGTTTCCCCCACCCGAATGATCTGCAGATATTTATTATTTGCCAGACGGCTGGTTTCTATCACCTCAATATTGCCACTGGCACCCTGCTGCTTCTGATACCCCGAGATCCACTTCGTGGTCAGGGCCGTCACACCGAGCACCAACACAAATATCACCAGAACAGCTATAAATTGGGCGTAACCGCTTTCAGTCCCGGTCAGCAGAACTGGCATCAGCCTACGACCTTCTTGACAGCCTCAAGGACACGCTCCGCCTGGAATGGCTTCACGATAAAGTCTTTCGCTCCATTCTGGATAGATTCGATAACCATCGCCTGCTGTCCCATTGCAGAACACATAATGATCTTCGCGTTGCCGTCCAGCTTCTTGATCTCCTTCAATGCCTGAAGACCGTCCATCTCGGGCATGGTGATATCCATCAGCACCAGATCGGGTGTCAGCTCTTTATACTTCTCAACAGCCTTTGCGCCGTTCTCAGCTTCTCCCGCAACATTGTAACCATTCTTGGTCAAAATGTCCTTGATCATCATCCTCATAAAAGCTGCGTCATCACATACTAAAATATTCTTTGCCATTGATTCCTTCCTCCTACTTGATAATCTCAGTTACTCTTACGCCAAAGCTTTCTTCAATTACTACTACCTCTCCCTTTGCAACGAATTTCCCGTTTACCAGTACATCTATAGGTTCACCGGCAATTCGATCAAGTTCAATGATCGTACCGGGCGCAAAATTAAGAATCTCAGAAATAGACTTAGTCGTACGTCCAAGTTCTACTGTTACCTCCAACGGAACATCCATGATCAGGCCGATATTCTCGCCACCGGGGATATTGCTCATATCCGTCGAAAAGTTTTGGAACTGAGCGGGCTGAATATTTACATTCTGCATTGCCATAGGATTCATCATCATTTGAGGATTCATCATCTGTGGATTCATCATCATGGGGTTCATCATCTGCGGATTCATCATCATTTGAGGGTTCATCATCTGTGGATTCATCTGCGGATTCATGCCCATCTGCATACCACTCATATCCTGTTGTCCTGCCATATCCATCTGGGGTGCCGCACCGGCGCCTCCCTGTGCAGGCGTCTCCGCGGCTTTCGGTGCCTCTGCCGCAGATTCTGTCCCGCCACCCTGATTGTGAATAAAGGTATCAACAATCAGTTTTGCGAAATCAACAGGATATAACTGCATGATCGTACTGTCTACCAGATCATCAATCTGTAGGCGGAAGGAAATCTTGATAAAGGTTCCTCCCAGAAACGGTGATATATCTTCTCCTGCCCGGATCGTTGTCAGATCCAGCAGCGAGGACTCCGGCGGGCTGATATCAATGGTTTTCTTCAACATGGTTGAAAGGGATGTTGCCGCCGACCCCATCATTTGGTTCATTGCCTCAGAGATCGCGCTCAGATGCAATTCACCCAGTTCAATATCTGTATTTGTACCATCACCGCCCATCATCAGGTCGGTAATGACCTTTACATCATGTTCTTTCAGCACCAGGATATTGGTACCGTCCAACCCCATCGTGTACTTGATCTGAATGAAGACGCAGGGTCTTTCATATTCCGCCAAAAGGTTTTCCCACTTTGCGGGTGTAACCACCGGTGTGGTAATGTTGACCTTTCGGTTCACCAGCGAATATAAGGTCGTTGCCGAGGATCCCATACTGATATTGGCCACCTCGCCAATGGCATCCTTCTCTACGTCTGTAAGAATCTCAGGCTCAACTCCCGCAGCCTGGGCTGCACCGCCTGCTGATGGTTCACTGCTGGATACTTCAGTTATGGTTTCGCCGGCTCCAACGGAAACTTCTTCGGCATCTTCGTCCCCCTCAGCCACGTCCATGCCGTTAAGCAATGCATTTATCTCATCCCGAGATAGCATTCCATCCATCCTCTACTCCTCCTCTCTGATTACCGATGTGATCCGGACGGCATAAGAATCCTTTTCGGCGCCGGGTAATGCGGTAAATTTTTTAATATTACCTACATAAATGTTCATGTCATCATCCACTCTGGAGTTTAGACGGATACAGTCTCCCACCTGTAGATTCATGAAATCGTTTACGGATATCACGCTCTTGCCGAGGACTGCCCTTACGGGGATATCTGCCTTTCGAATCAATGACTCAATGTAAGCTTCATAATTCTCATCATGATTCTCCTGCATTGTAGAGAACCAATACTTTGTGTTCAGCTTATCCATGACGTCTTCCAAAGTAAGGAACGGAAGACAGACATTCATGAAGCCTTCCACATCCCCAATCTTCATGTTCAGCGTAACAATCGCTATCATATCATTGGGGGCGATCACCTGCGCGAACTGGGGATTTGTCTCCAGTCGCTGCAACACAGGCGCTATATCAATAACGTTTTTCCACGGTTCCCTTAATAACTGTGTAAACATTACTAATATCTTTTCAATGATCGTCATCTCGATCTCGGAAAATTCCCTGCTCTTCTCCAGCGGGACTCCTGTACCTCCCAGCATGCGGTCCAGCATCGCATATCCGAGATTGGTCGCCAAATCCATAATGACTGTACCGTTCAACGGAGCAAAATGTATGATCCCCAGAATAACGGGATTCGACAAGGCATTGGTAAACTCATTAAATGTAACTGTCTCCGAACTTGCCACAGCCACCTGGACATTCTTTCTCAAATACACAGGAAGATTCGTGGAAATCAAACGGCTGTAGTGTTCAAATATGATCTCAAGTGTCCTTAAATGTTCTTTTGAGAACTTTGTAGGGCGGTTAAAGTCATAATTCTTAACCTGTCTCTCTTCAGGCTCCTGCATCTGTTCCACATCCAGTTCACCCGAAGACATGGCCGCAAGAAGATTATCTATTTCGCTCTGGGAAAGGACCTCGCCCACACAAGCTCACCTCCTATCAAACTATCCATTCATCTATTACGGTTATCAACTGAATTTTATATTGCTGATATTGATTCTATAAACAAATTTGTAACCTGTCATATCCTGGATAGCCTGAAGGATCTCCTGTTTGATGGAATCTATGTCGTTCCTGCAATCTTCCTCGGTATGGGCGCCCACAATGGAATTGACCAGATCCCCAATCACGGAATCATAGCCTCCGGAAGTGAAATTTTCACCCAGCTTCTTGTAGCCATCCCCCTTACTGTTCATGGAAAGCGACATATCAAAGATGAAGTAAACGCTGCCGCCGTCAGCAGTAGCCACCTGGATCATCATGGACTCCGGCAGGGGATAAACCACCGTATCTTCCAGCGGAACCGCCGGCTCAGCTTCCCCTTCACTGCCGGGAGCGGCAAACTGGACGTTCAGCGCGGTGGCAATATTGCCCACCAGATCCGCCGTTTTCTTGTTGGCGCTGATCACACTCACCATGATCACGGTGGTGAGGACAATATTTACGATCATCAATGCTAAGATTAGGACTGTCAATAAATTCTTTTTCATATTTATTCACCCTCATTTTATTCTGGCTGTCATCTCGCCGAATTATAGATCCTTATTTCAACCCTTCTGTTCCTGCTCCGACCCTCCGCAGTGGAATTGTCGGCTATGGGAACCCGCTCCCCCATTCCTGCATGGCGCAGGTTCTGGGGATCCAGCGACGTCTGGTCTGTCAGGTAATAAAATACCGAGAGTGCCCTGGCACTGCTCAATTCCTCATTGCTGGGATACTGTGAACTGCTGATGGGCACGTTGTCCGTGTGACCCTCTATCTCAATCGTTCCCGTCCCATAATGCTGCAGGATATCTCCCACCTTCTGCAGGATCTGCTCTGCTTCCGCCTTCAGTTCAGCGCTTCCTGAATCAAACAGCAGAGCCCCATTCATAGTAAGCTGCACGTACTGTGCAGTGAAGCTGACATCCACCTGGTCGGAAATGCTGCTTTCCTGAAGGGCTTCCGCCATGTTCTCGGAAAGTTCCTCGTTCGCCTGAAGCTGCGCCTCCTCTATTTTCTCAAGAAGTTCGCGAACGGCCTCCGGGGAGGTATCATAATCCTTCATATCCTCGCCTTCGTTTTCGCTTGTGGCAGTCTTTCCGGTACTGTTGATGTACTCGTCTAACTCATTCAGCTGGCTGACGCCATTGCTGATCATCATACCGTCCCCTATGGCATTGGCTCCCCCGTCAAAAATACTGACGGTATTATTCATGGCCGCAACAAGTTCATGAAGCTTGCTCTCTTCCAGAGTGGACATGGCGAAAAGCATAACGAAGAAACAAAGCAGCAGATTCATCAGATCGCTGAAGGTAGACATCCACGCGGGCGATCCCGCGGGGGGCGTATCTTCCTGACGCTTTGCCATTACTCTTCACCCCCTGCCTCATCATTGGGATTGTTCCTCTCACTGGGAGCAAGGAAGGATTTCAGCTTCTCTTCGATAACCCTGGGGTTCTCTCCTGCCTGGATGGACAGAAGGCCTTCAATCATTACTTCTTTTAACATCATCTCCGCAGAGTTATCCGCTTTCAGTTTATTGGAAACAGGACCGCAGATCCAGTTTGCCAGGACGGAACCGTACAGTGTGGTGATCAGTGCGACCGCCATTGCAGGTCCCAGTGTGGATGCATCATCCATGTGATATAACATATCTACCAGGCCAACCAGGGTACCGATCATACCCCAGGCAGGACCCATGCTGCCCAATGTGTCCCAGAAACCGATACGGGTCTTATGCCTGCTGTCCAGGCTCAAAAGCTCGGTTTCCATAATTGCACGCACCAAATCAGGGTCCGTACCGTCTACGATGAGCAGGATTCCTTTCTTCAAAAACTGCTCGTCCATATCCGATGCCGCTTCCTCCAGGGAAAGCAGACCTTCCTTACGGGCCACATTCGATAATTCTATGATCTTCTGAATCATTGCCGCTGTATCCAAGGTCGGCGCTTTAAAAATCAGCATGAAACTCTTAAGACCGCCGATGTAATCTGCCAGGCTGACAGAAGTCAGGGTGGCGAAAAAGGATCCTCCAAAAGTGATAACGAAAGAAGGAAAATCCAAATATTCATGGAATCCACTTGCCCCCGCCGAACTGAAAATACCAAATATAAGCATTGCAAAACACAAGAGTATTCCTGCTAAAGATGCTATATCCACGATAATCACCTACACTCCCCTAATTTTTTCAGATTAATCCGTAAGGATATCCTTTCTATCCAATTTTACAAGATTTTTCACCTCTTGTCTACTTTCTTTTACAATTATTTTTTTCCCGGTGGTCATGGTAATAACCGTATCCGGCGTCTCTTCAACGATTTCGAACAACAAAGGATTCACAAGAATCTTTTCGCCGTTGATCTTCGTCACTTCAATCATACAAGTCTCCCCCGCCTGCCCCCACTTAGAAAGGGAGCGAAAAAATCCGCTCCCTTAGTATAGCACACATCCAGTCATAATGCGAGCAAAAGATCAAAAATGTTAAAAAAAGTTATGGGCAGCTATTATCTCTTCAGATTGGTCAGTTCTTCCAGCAGCGTATCGGAAACCGTGATGATACGGCTGTTCGCCTGGAAGCCACGCTGAGTCGTGATCATCTCCGTGAATTCGGAGGACAGATCCACATTACTCATCTCCAGCTGGCCGGTGGACATCTTTCCGCCGCTGGCAGTGATATCCACGCCGATCCCGTCAAACTCACCGGAATTCAGGGTAGCGGAGTACATATTGTCACCATGCTTCTCCAGACCGGAAGCGTTGGGGAAGCTTGCCGTGGCGATCTGACCCAGCAGCTTCGTCATGCCGCTGTCATAGCTTGCGTAGATCATACCATTTGTCTGGATGGACACGCCGATCATCTTACCCAGGCGGCGTCCTGCCCCCAGTCCCTTCAGGTCTCCGCTGGTAGCGCTTGCGGTGGAAGTTCCCTTGTTATCCGGCTCGGACAGCTGGGTGAAGTCAATGGTGATGTCAGAGAAGTTACCGCCCAGCTGGGACAGGGACAGCACTCTCGTGGTGGCGGTAGGCGTGCTGTTCACGCCGTAGAACTCACCGTTATTGGAATTGAAGGCGATGTTGTAACCCACAAAATTACGTCCCACGGTATCAAAGGTAGCCTCCGTCGCATTCTCAGGGTAAGTCGGAAGCTTATCATTCGTCGCCGCACCCTTTCCAAGCTGTTCCACCATGTGTGTGATCGAGAAGGTCTGATTATCCGGAGCTGCATCAGTCCCCATATTGACCGTGCACCGCAATGCCAGGAAGTCTTCCGTGGAGCCCTCAAACCCGTAAGCCGCCGCCAGGGCATCCAGTCCGTCCTGAACCGTCACCGCGGGAGCATCGGCGGTAGCCGCTTTTAATTCCGCAGTCCTGTTGGTAAGGCCATCTCCCGCCGCAGTCACCAGCTGCGCCACATCCACGACCTCCGATTTATCGCTTTTGCGCATCAGCTTCGTCCCGTCCCAATAATAATTGGTGATATCAAAGGAAACCTTGCCGGCCTTATTCTGTATAGCGGCATCGCCGAACAGCGCCTTGGAAACCCCGGGAACCTCATTGCCGTAAGCATCCTGGATACCCACCAGCTCCAGGCTGTAAACATCCTGTGCCGGAGCCGTGTCCGTCGCCGCCATCTTATCCGACTTCTTAAAGGCGAATTTTGCCGTATAGACGTACCCAAGTGCATCGAAAAAGCTTAGGTTTACCACCTTGCCGTTGGCGCTGGTGGAATCTTTGTCATTCTTATCCAGGATACCCGCCATATTCGCCTGGGTGGTAGCCTCCGGCGGATAAGTCAGGTTCGCCGTGCTCATGATACGCAGGGCGGACACGGTGTCCTGTCTGATGTCCATGGTCTCGGGATCCACCTGCCAGCCCATGACATTGTAGCCGGTGCTGGTCATGGCCAGATTACCCGCAGCATCCACATAGAAGGAACCGTCCCTGGTGAACAGGTTCTCCGAGCCATTGTTCACCACGAAGAAGTTGTCTCCCTCGATCATGATATCAAAGGGATTTCCCGTAGACTGCGCGGATCCCTGCCCTGTAATGTTGATGTTGATGGCTCCGCCTTTTACACCGAGGCCGATCTGCCTTGCGTTGGTACCACCGGTACCGGTAGCCGCGTTGGGTCCACTGGCCTTCTGCGTTGTCTGGCTCATCAGATCCTGGAATACCATGGAACTTGATTTGTATCCCACGGTATTTACATTGGCGATATTGTTACCGATAACATCCATCCTGGTCTGGTGTGTCTTAAGACCTGCCACACCAGAGAAAAGTGATCTCATCATAGTGCTTATTCCTCCTGTTGATGGAGCAGCCGCCTCCGTCCGTCATTCGGGAAGCGCAACCTCCTGTAAGGTCCGGTTACATGATTACTGCCCCGTTGATATTGGTAAATACATTGTTACTGGTTTCTGTACTGTCCATGGCAGTCACAACTGTCTGGTTGGGTACGTTTACGATAAATGCCAGTTCGTCCACGATCACCAGGGAATCCCTGATCCCCTTCTGTCCCGCCTTCTGCGCTCCTTCATTCAGCCTCTCCAGCTGTCCCTCGCTGAGCTCGATATTGCGGTCATTCAACCTTCCAAGCGCATGCTTGGAAAACTTAAGACTGCCTGCGTCCTGCAGGGTCCTCTGCTGCAAAATATCCTGAAAGGAAAGACCCTCCCTGGTCTCACGGGTGTTCTCCGGCCTCTGCGTACCGCCCAGGTACTGTTCTGTCAGCTGCCCAATGGAAAGATAACCGTTGTTCTTGATCTGCATCTCTCTCCTCGCTCCCGTCCACACTTATTCCGTTGTTCCTGTTCCCCCTGAACCTTCGTTTTCCCCTGTACCTTCACCGCTGCCTTCTGTCTGGTCGGAGCCTTCCGCGCCTTCCACCTGATCGGAGCCTTCCCCGTCACCAGAGCCCTCTCCGCCTTCCACCTGATCGGAGCCTTCCCCGCCCACATCTTCACCTGCGAGCAGCCGAAGCTGTTTGATCCTGTCAACATACTCCTTCAAAAGTTCTACCATATCCTTTGCGATAAAGGACTTCTCATAATCAGTCATTTCATTGTAAGTCTTTTCCAGTTCATCGATGGTCGCACCGTCTCCCAGGCCTATGCTGAACTTGCTGGGAAGCTTAGCCAGTTTATTCGCGAATGCCTTGGCTTTTTCATATGCCGCCAGATAGTCCTTGTCTGCCACGGTAGCCAGATCGTCCAGGGAATACAGCTTCTCATCGATGACGAGGTACGCCTTATTGCCCTCAAACTGTACATAGTCAACCTTGCCCGTAACATATCTCTCTGTTCCTGCGGAATCTGTTGTCTTCACATATACTTCCTGACCCACCAGGGATGTGGCCCTCGCAAGTTCCGTAGTAGCGGCCATATTCTGCATCTGCTCCACCTGGGAGAACTGTGCGTACTGTGATACAAATTCCGTGTTGGATGTGGGCTCCAGGGGATCCTGGTATTTCATCTGTGCTACCAGAAGCTGCAGGAACGCATCCTTATCCATTCCGTTCTTGCTCGCCTCACTTGCTTTCTTCAGCGAACTCTGGGACGTGCTTTCCACAATCTTGCCGTCCTCCACCACTGCCCAATTTGCCATGGTCTCATTCCTCCTTTCTGTCCTCCATATCCTTTGAAACCTATGCGGTGTAGTCCACCGTATTGCCGCTTACTGCCATCATGTCTGCCGCCAGCGCGTCCTCTTCCTCCATGCTTTCCATGGAAACAGTGTCGTTCAAATTGATCCTTCTGACCCTGCCTTTTCTGGCAGGCTCCTCATTCTGTCGGTCTCTGCTGCCACCCTGCTCAAGGTTTCTCTCAAATGCATGGGACTGGACCGTTACCTCGATGGCCTCCACCTTCACGCCCTGCTCGCCAAAGCGCTCGATCAGCTGGGGCATCTGGCTCTCCAGCGCCGTCTTCACCGCCTCATTCTGGGTGATGAAATTAGCTGTCACCGCACCGCCCCTGGAAGCGATCTGCACCTGCACCGTACCCAGACTTGCGGGATGAAGCTGCATCTCCAGGCTGGAGGTGTCCTCCTTCAGCTGAACCTTCATGTAATCCATAATCTGGCGCATGATATTCTCGGTGCTGTCAGCCTCGGCAAGATTTGCCGCCTCTGCGGACTGTTGTACCTCGGGCCGGAATTCCTCCGTTCTCAGGTCCTGCAGGAACAGGTTTCCTCCCGGCTGTTCGCCGCCCTCGGCATCCTTCTCCTTCTGCCCGTGCTCCCTGCTGCTTGCCGCAGCATCCTTCCCGGCATCCACACCTGGATTGGTGTCCTGAACGCCCATCATGTCATAGGCCACAGGCTCCTTTTCCACCGGCGTCTCCTCCTGGGATACTTCCACCACAGGCACTCCGAATCCAACAGGCGCTTCATTTTGCACCATGGAATTTTCCTGAAGCTTTGTCAGAAGTGCAGGAACCTGTGCCGGATCCCTGTCAAGCTGCCTGCCGCATTCCTGCAATGCAGCTTCCAGCTGCTTCATCAATGTCTGGTAGTCCCCGTACAATGCCTCATCCGTAACCAGCGCGTAAGAATCCTCCACGCCGCCCGCCTGTAAGAACAGTGTGCTGAGTTTTGCCGGATCCAGAATATCCAATTCCGTCATGCCCATGCCTTCCATCAGGCTTTGCAGTTCTTCCACCGAAATCCCCAGCAGTTCCGCAGTCTGCTGAACCATATCCGCCGCAGCCGTCTGCAGCACTTCCATGGCCTGTGCCATCTCTTCGGGAGAGAGTTCTTCTCCCGCGTTTTCCACAGTGGCCTCCTTTGTCTCCTTAGGCTGTACCCTGTCCGGATTCTTGGGCTTCATGGAATCCACCGGCTTCTTCTGGGCAGAAGCATACTGCCCCGTGGCAGGGTTCTCCGCGGGTTTCTGGCTGTCTGTAGCCTGATTATCCGCATTTCGCTGGGTCTGGTCGTTGAACACAGCCTGAAAACCTGTCTGGCCAATGCCTGTCATCCTGTTTCCTGGCACCGGCGTAAGGTTCATCAGCACAGACCCCACATCTTTCACAGATGTACTTGTCATTTTCCTCCTCCTTCCTCTCTGAATGATCAAAGTACTATATATAAACGCCTGATAAAGGCATTCATACCATATATCGGCAGACCACTGCCCTTCCTTAAGAAGCTGCCAGGAATTAGCCTTGCATGTGACGCACTACGAGTCAGGATCCATGATCTTCGTAAGCCTTGCCGCTACCTCCGCGTCCATGACTCCCAGGATTGCCCCCCTGTCCTCCGCACTCATTGCGTTCAGTATCTTTGCCGCCAGGTTCAGATTGTCAGTCATCTCCTCAAAGATCGCTGCCGCCTGCTTTGGCTTCATCTCCGAATAAGCCAGGGCAAAGTCCTGGATCTCCTGGCTTGCCTGCAGCTGGGCAATCACCTGCTTATACAGGTAGTCCGCGGTGGAAGGATTCATCTCCTCATACCATTTCCGGTACTCCTCCGCTCCGGGGCCGTTGTCCGCATAGACCACCTGCTCGTAAAATTCCGTCTCAATCCGCTGGAACTCCGTCTGTCTCGCTTCAAATTCCTGTAGGCGCAGTACCTCGGCTTTCAGTCGATCCAGATCCACATCCTTCTGGGCGGATGCATTCTGCACCTGCTCCAGTTCCAACTCCAGCTGCTTGATATACTCCACCGCCTCCTGCAGATTGGAATATCCGCCGAAGCTTTCCGGATCACTGGTCTCCGTCTGGGTATTCCCCGGCAGGATCCTGTTGACCACAGGAACATCCTTCAGGATCGGCGTCAGCACGGAACTGCCGAATCCCCCGATATCCAGCTTTACAATCACACATACCACTGCCAGCCAAAGGAACACAATCAATATCGTGGCAAAGAAGGTGACCACTCCATTGCCTTCCTCGTCCTCGGCAAGTTCCTCCTCCTGCTTGGATAATTCCTTCGCACGGCGCCTGGTGTCTCTTTTCTGTTCCTTCTGTTCCTTCTTCAGTTGTTTCTTTTCTTCTTTTAATCTCTTCTTCTCCGCCTCTGCCGCAGCAGCTTCAGGAGTCATTTCCTTCGCCATACTTTCCCTCATTTCCTAAAAGCATATGATTCAAGCCTGGGCAGTATGCTTCTGCCCGTATGTGTAACTGGTCAGTTCATCGACTTCTTTTCCCTCGCGCCTGTTTTCCTCCCTCAGGAATTCCTCAAACGCTTTCTCCTTCAGGGTTTCATGGGTCTTCCGTTCCATCATGACCTCCGCCAGTCTGATCCGCGCCTGTTCCAGCACATGTTCCGCTTCCCTCACACATACCTGCTGGTCTGTGATAAAGTTCTCCATACAAAGGATCGCGGTCTTATTTTCCTCCATATCCCTGAAATTCAGAGTGCCTGAACGGAGTCTCGCCGCCTCTCTCTCATACCCCTTCTTTCTGTCAAAGAGCCGGGCCAGCTTGGCCTCCTCCTCGTCCAGGGCAGCCCTGGCTGCCGAAAATTCCTGCTTGGCCTGTGTTTCCATCTTTAACTTGATATCCAGAATACTCTGCATGGAATACCGAAACCGTGCCATGATCCACTTCCCGTCCCTATTCCAGTGCCGTCCCTCTCATCCTGCCTCATTGACTCTATCACATCAACGCGCATCTTTCCTTCAACATCCCTTATCAGGGTTCCGGTTCGGGACCACACCTGTCATTTACTCAACAAAAAGCTGCGTCAGCAGTTTAACGCTGGTGTCAAAATCAAATTTCTCGTCCACATCCTGACACAGGAACTGATTCACCGCGTCAATCTTGCTGATGGCATAATCAATGGAAGGATTGCTTCCCTTTTTATAGGCGCCGATGTTGATCAAATCCTCCGCCTCATTGTAGGTGGCAAGTACTGTTTTCAGCTTACCCGCCTGCTGCTTATGCTCCCTGGTGGCGATCTGGCTCATGCATCGGGAAATGCTCTGCAGGACATCAATGGCCGGGTAATGGTTTTTATGTCCCAGCTTTCTGTCCAGCATGATGTGCCCGTCCAGGATACTTCTCGCCGTATCGGTGATGGGCTCGTTAAAATCGTCGCCGTCCACCAGGACGGTGTACAGCCCCGTTATGGATCCCACGGCCGCGCGTCCCGCACGCTCCAGAAGCTTTGGCATCTCCGAGTACACGCTGGGAGGATACCCCCGGCTCACAGGGGGTTCCCCGCTGGCAAGCCCGATCTCCCTCTGTGCCATGGAAAAACGGGTCAGGGAGTCCATCATCAGAAGGACATCCTTTCCCTGATCCCTGAAGTATTCCGCGATAGCGGTGGCGGTCTTCGCCGCCTTGTTCCGTTCCAAAGCCGGCTTATCCGAGGTGGAAACCACCACCACGGACCGTTTCATACCTTCCTCACCCAGATCTCTCTCTATGAACTCCCGGACTTCACGGCCACGCTCCCCGATCAGTGCGATCACATTGATATCCGCCTTTGTATTGCGGGCAAACATTCCCATCAGCGTGGATTTACCCACACCGGAGCCCGCAAAAATACCGATACGCTGCCCCTTTCCCACAGTAAGCATACCGTCCACCGCCTTCACCCCCAGGGGAAGCACTTCATCAATAATCTTCCTGGTCAGCGGATCGGGAGCCTGCGCCTCCACAGGATAGGGCGTCCCGTTTACCACCTCACTGCCATCCAATGGCCTGCCCAGGCCATCAAGGGTCTTGCCCAGCAGGCTGTCGCTCACCTCCACCCGCAGCGGCTTCCCGGTATTTTCCACGATGCTGCCCGCACCGATCCCTTCCGCAGAGTCATAGGGCTGAAGCAGTGTCCTGCCCGCCTTAAATCCTACCACCTCCGCCATAATGGGTTCATGCTCATGATCGCTGCCATGCAGGATCCTGCACACATCCCCCAGTTTCGCGTCAGGTCCCGCGGACTCTATGGTCAGTCCCACTACATTGACCACCTTGCCGAGCTTGCGAAAAAAGGTTTCTTCCTTTATTCTGCTGTATTTCTGAAAGTTTACGGCTCCAATCACCTTCGTTTATTCCCCCTTGGAATACGTTAAGAGCATCAGCTTCTTCTTCAACTCCGAAAGCTGTGTACCCAGTCCGCAGTCAAAGATACCGCCGTCTGTCTCTATGGTACACTCGCTCTGTCCCATGGTAATGTCTTCCACTACCTCCACAGTGCTGTTTCCGGCAGCCGCTCCCGCCATAAGCTGCTTCTTCTGCATACTGACAAAAGGATAATCTTCCTTGGACACATGGATGATAAAGCTGTGTGACCCTTCCACCTTGCGGATGGTATTGGAGATCAGGTGGGCAAGCACCTCTTTCTGATCCTCCAGGCCAATTCCGAATATATGCTCATAAATATCAGTAACCGCATCAATAAACTGGGGTTCGAGCTCGTCAATCATCTGCTGGTAATGTTCCTCCAGCTGTTGCTCCTTCAAGGCATATTCCTGCCGGAGTTTTTCCGCCTCTGCCCGGGCATTGGCATATCCCTCGTCATACCCCTGGGTTCTCGCCTGCTCCAGGATCTGTACCCGCTCCTCCTCAGCCTGTCTACGCGCTTCCTTCCGGATCTGTTCCGCCTTTACCTGGGCGTCTGTGATCTTCTCCTGCGCATCCACAGCGGCCTGTTCCAGAATCCTCTGCGCCTCCTCCGACACATGCTCCGGGGTCTCCTCGAAAATGGCTTCGGCCTCCTGCGCATCCTCCTCGGACAATACTTCTATACGCGATGCGTTCAATCCTGCCACAAAACCATCCGCAGATAATGTCTCTTTCTTTTTGGCAAGCTCTGCCAGACGGTGCTCCGCCAGGACATTGGTATCAATAACACGTGTTTCTTCCTCGGCCGCGGCAACATACATCCGCTTTACCAGATTCCTAGACAACAATCTCGTCACCTCCGCCTCTGGAAATCACGATCTCTCCGGAATCCTCCAGCTTACGGATGATATTTACGATCTTCTGCTGTGCTTCCTCCACATCCTTCATACGGACAGGTCCCATAAACTCCATGTCTTCCTTGATCATAACAGCAAGACGCTTGGAGAGGTTGTTGAAGATCGCATTCTGTACCTGCTCGTTGGCGCCTTTCAGCGCAATGCCCAGATCATTGTTGTCCACATCACGCAGCACACGCTGGATCGCCCTGTCGTCCAGAAGGAGCACATCCTCGAACACGAACATTTTCTTTCTGATCTCGTCCGCCAGCTCGGGCTCCTCGATCTCCAGAGTTTCCATGATATGACGCTCCGTACCGCGGTCTACCGTATTCAGGATCTCTACCACCGCGTCCACACCGCCGATAATGGTGTAATCCTGGTTTACCAGGCTGGCAAGCTTGGATTCCAAAACCTTCTCAACCTCCTTGATGATGTCAGGACTGGTGCGATCCATGACCGCAATACGCCTTGCCACATCCGCCTGTCTGTCGGGAGGCAGGGCGGAAATAATAAGGGCCGCCTGCCCGGGCGCCAGATAAGACAGGATGAGCGCGATGGTCTGTGGATGTTCGTCCTGGATAAAATTGATCAGCTGGGAAGCATCCGTCTTGCGGACAAATTCGAAAGGCTTCACCTGCAGCGACGCAGTCAGCTTGCTGATAACGTCCATCGCCTTCTCGGATCCCAGCGCCTTCTCCAGAAGGTCCCTCGCATATGTAATACCGCCCTCCGCAATATACTGCTGGGCGAGACACACTTCATAAAATTCGTTGATGACGTCCTCTTTCACCTGCGGCGTCACGCTTCTGGTATTCGCAATTTCAAGGGTCAGTTCTTCGATCTCTTCCTCTTTCAGGTGCTTGAAAATACCGGCGGAGCGTTCCGGCCCCAGCGCGATCAGAAGAATCGCTGCCTTTTGTATTCCCTTAAGTCCTTCGTTTTTCGCCATACCCTATATCCCTCATTTCATATTTGACTCTCTCTTCACCTTAACTCCCATGCTTTCGCTTCGAAGAATCTCAGTTCCGGATAAAAAATTGCCTCTCCGAGGCAATTCGAAGAATGCGTTGCATTCTTCCCCAGCCAGGACGGAATTTCCTATAGGTAAAAAAGAGTGCTTCACACTCTTGCGAGATTTGCTCCGCAAACTCGTGAACGCACGCCCCTGACGGCGCAGTTTCCTATAAGGTGAAGAATGCCGACGCAGCCGACACAAACTAATCCCATGGAACTTCGTTCCAGGAAGAACGCTGTTCTCGCGTTCTTCCGTGTGAGATTTAGAACTTCTTGGCGTCCCATCCTATGATGGGACGACTTTAGAAGTTCTTCTCACACTTAGCCCCAGTCCTCGTTCAGCCAGTTCCTGAGCAGATTTGCCGCGGCATCGGGATTATCATCCACAAACTTCTCGATCATCTTGCGCGTCTCGGACTTGGTCTCCACATCAATATCCTCAACCGTTTCAGGATTGGACTGCAGCATACTCTCCACGGAAAGCTCCTCCTCTTCCGCAGCCTCCTGCCTGGACTTCATACTGCGCAGAACCACAAACGCCAGCAGCGCCAGAATCAGCACGATCAGGAAGATGCTGAGCACATCCGTAGCCGCAACATTCAGTCCCTCTTTGTCAAAGAATATGGGGGACTCATAGGCAATGATCGTGATCCGCTCCCTGTCAATACCGGTCGCATGGGCTGCCATGTCATAAAACTCATCGTCCACCGTCATGCGGACATCCTCGCCGTGGGCAGCTTTGAACTCTTCCCAGCTGGTGCCGTCCAGAAGTCCCTGGTCATCCACCTGCTCCTCGTAATACTCATGGTAGGTGATCATGGCTATGGACATGGAAGAATTGGCATAATCAATGCTGCCAGCAGGAGAAACACCGGTTTTGGAATATTCATTGGGCAGATATTTATCGCTGACCTCCGTGGAGGAGGATTCACTGTTGGCGCTATTCGGATTCACATATGTATTGAGGTTGCCGCCTTCCCCGTTGGAATCTGTCCCGGGTACTCCCGCCACACCATTGGTGCTTTCAGACTCAAACTGGTTATGTTCCGCCAGCATACCCTGTGTCATCCCGTCCGGAGCGGAATATTCTTTCACCGCTTCCTCATAGCTGGAAAAGTCCACTACCAGATGGCTGGTCACTTCCACCATGTCAAACTGTTTCGTGCCGTACAGCACTCTCCTGACCTGATTGGAAAGCATGGATTCCGCCTGGTTCTGCAGCTCATGCAGGGAATTGGCGATACCCGCCGTACTGTAATCATCCCCGCCGGCAAACAGAAGATTTGCATCCTGATCCATGATGGTAATGTTGGCAGTGGTCTCGCATCCCAGCATAGTCGCTGCCGACCTTGCGATGGCTGCCGCCTGGGAATTGGAGATGGTTCCATTCAGGGTCAGCTGGATATAGGCGCTGGCATCCTGCTGTCCCGCTATCAGCGTGCCATCCTGCTTAGGTATGTTTACCATTGCCATAACATCCCTTATAGGCGCCAATGTGCCGAACGCCTGCTGCAATTCTGCCTGTAACCAGAGACCATAGTACCTCTCCTTATCAGAATTGGTGGTAGACATACCACTCTTCATATAGTCCTCAAAATCAAGGCTCTGGGGCCGGTAACCCTGTGACGCAAGCGCATAATTGGCCTCAGGTACCTGCTCCTTCTTCACCTCGATTGTCAGCAGATCCGAGGAATCCTTATGGACAATTCCCGCATCATCCAATATCTTTATGACTTTTGCCGCTTCCGTAGCGTCACTATAGACACCAAACCGTGTGTATTGCGGCCTTGTAAACGCATATATGATAATGGCAAAGGTAAAAATGACAACTGCGGCGATTGCAATAATGATCGTTTTCTGCTTTGCCGTGAATTTATTCCACCATTCCAGTATCTTTGCCGGTATTTCTTTTAGCCTGTCAGCCATGACACTTCTCCCCTAGTCACTTTTTTTGATCAGATGGATCATACCTGCATCTGCATGATCTCTTTATAAGCCTCCAGGAGTTTATCCCTGATCGCTACCGTATACTGTAATGCGGTGGAAGCCTTCTGCATGGCGATCATCAGATCGTGCGTGTTTTCTGTCTCGCCCATGGCAAACCTGATCTTCTCATCCTCGGCGTCCGACAAATAGCCGTTGGTAGTCTTGATATTGTCGATAGCAGTATGTAAAAAAGATTCAAAAAGTGTTCCTTCGGCCTTTTCACGTTCCTCCGCCAGCGTTCCTGTCAATGAGGAGACAGAGGACGTCTTATCCAACCCCCTCAGGCCCGAAATACCTGTAATTGCTGATAAATCCATTATACCCTCCTAAAAACGTTCTGTTTTGTCTGTATTATCGTAACTGCCCAGGCAACCCCTTCCGCAAAGCCAAAATTGTATGGAGACTTATCTGAACGGTTACGTATCATCTCGTTAACTGTTCAGTTCCAGTCCCTGGAGTGCCATGGCCTTGCTGGCACTAAATGCCGTGGAATTGGCCTCGTATGCCCTGCTGGCGTCGATCAGGTTCGTCATCTCGGTAATGATATTCACATTGGGATATGTAACATACCCATTCTCATCCGCATCCGGATGGGCTGGATCATATGCCATCGTCATCTCCGTCTCGTAATCCTCATAAACACCGCTCACCTTTACCCCTTTTCCGGTATAGCCATGGGAGTACGCCGCTTCACCCAGCACCCTGCTGAAACTTGTCTGTCCTCCCTTTTCCTCGAAAGTCACAATCTTCCTGCGGTAAGGGGTACCGTCTGCCGTCCTGGTGGTGTTGGCATTGGCCACATTCTCGGAAATGGTATCCATGCGATATCTCTGCGCGGTCAAACCGGACGCATTGATATTAAAAGCGTCAAACATACTCATACTCTCCTACCTCCGTTTATTTCATCACTGCCTTGAGATTGGCAAATTCCTGATTGATACTGGTGATCAGTCCCTGATACTTCAGCTGGTTCTCCGCCAGCATGACATTTTCATTCTCTATATCCACATTGTTCCCGTCAAGGCGGTAAGAATAATTCGCATAGTCCGTGAAGACCTTGGGCGCAAGACAGTTAGACCTGATGGAAGCCACCTTGGCATCAGTCGTCTCGTAACGGCTGCTTCCCAGAGCGCTCTTCAGCACAGATTCAAATGCCACATCCTGCCTCTTGTAACCGGGAGTATCCACATTCGAGATATTGTTGCCGATTGCCTCGTTGCGGAGCCAGCTGGCATCGGCTGCCTTGTCGAGAACCCTGACATAATCGAATACATTCGTCTGAAACATAAACAATTCCCCTTTCATATCATACCAGTAAAAGAAATGTTACACACCCACTCTATTCTATTATAGTGAATTTCAGAAAAAAAACAATAAAATTTGTGCTTTTTCATAAAAAAATTGAAAAGAGACTTATTGCGTCCACAATAAATCCCTTTATTTTCCAGACTTTCACGCACAAATCCTTTTGTGCGCTTCTATGACCCGACCGCCGGTCAACGCCTTTGGTTCTGGTGTTTCAGTTCCTCGATCTCATCAAAAACCACGTCGTTCAACACCTTGATGTATGTACCCTTCATACCCGATGAGCGGGATTCTATCACGCCCGCACTCTCAAATTTACGCAGGGCATTGACAATCACGGAACGGGTGATACCGACCCTGTCAGCTATCTTGCTCGCCACCAGTATCCCCTCCATGCCGTTCAGTTCATCGAAGATATGGGTGATGGCCTCCATCTCGGAGAAAGACAGGGTACTTATGGCAGACTTTACCACCGCGATCTTACGGTTCTCCTCCGCGCTCTCCTCGTTCACCGCCCGCAGCATTTCCAGCCCCACTACCGTAGTCCCGTATTCACAAAGGATAATATCGTCAATGTCATACTGCTGGTCATTCTTATAGATAAACAGCGTACCCAGCCTCTCGCCGGCGATCTCGATGGGGGTGATAATGGCCTGAACCTTCCCGATCTCCTGGCTCTCAAAACCCAGCGTTCTCAGGTTCACGTTTTCCTTGGTGGAAAGGACGCCAAGCAGCCTTTCATTCAGCAGGGGATCAATGAAACCGCCCACCGTCTCATTCAGCAGTTCCTGGATATGTTCTATGCCATCCGCCTTGCCGACACCGAGGACTTTTCCCTTCCGGCTGATCACCAGCACATTGGAGTTAAGGATATCCCGCATCACCTTACAGATATCATTGAACACAACCTTGCTGGAATTATTATTGTGCAACAATTTCCCAATCTTACGGGTTTTATCCAAAAGTTGTACACTGCTCATACAAATTCCTCCGTTTTATGATCATCACCCAATCACATTCCTATTTTAACATAAACTTCAGAATAATACAACTTGTATGCAGTCAATTTATTTTACTTTTGAGATTTATTTGACAATTCTGACAAAACATGGTATCCGCACTGCTCGTCAGGACACACCAGTTTATTTCCCTTTTCCAGGAGCATTGCGCCGCAGCGGGGACATTTCTCTCCCGAGGGCTTCTGCCATACCATATAGTCACAGTTGGGATTGTCAATGCACCCGTAATACTTCCTGCCCTTCTTGGTCTTCTTCAGCACAATATCCTTTCCGCACTGCGGACAGGCCACGCCGATCTTTTCAAAATATGGCTTTGTGTTCCGGCATTCCGGAAAGCCGGGACATGCCAGGAAGCGCCCGTGGGGACCGTATTTGATGACCATATTCCTTCCGCAGAGCTCGCAGATTTCCTCGCTGACCTCGTCCTCAAGCTTTACCTCGGACAACTCCTTTTCCGCCTGCTTCACCGCCTCGTCCAGGTCTGGATAGAAATTGGACACAATGGTCTTCCACTTTACGCTGCCTTCCTCCACACCGTCCAGCAGCGCCTCCATATTGGCCGTAAAATTCACGTCCACGATGCTGGGAAAAGCCTCCTTCATCATCTTGTTGACCACTTCCCCCAGTTCTGTCACATAGAGGTTCTTATTCTCCCTGGTCACATAGCGCCGCCCCAGGATCGTGGTGATGGTGGGCGCATAGGTGCTGGGGCGTCCGATCCCCAGTTCCTCCAGCGCCCTCACCAGGGAAGCCTCCGTGTAATGGGCAGGCGGCTGTGTGAAATGCTGCCCGGGGTCGAAGGAGATAAAGGAAAGCTCGCTTTCCCTGCTCAGTTCGCCGCTCAGCGCGTTTTCCTCCTCCTTGTCCTCATCGGACACATATACGCTCATAAAACCGTCGAACAGAAGCCTGGATGCCGCCACGGTGAAGACATGCTCTCCCGCCTGGATCCTCACAGTAGTCGTCTCATACCTGGCGCTGCTCATGCGGCTTGCCGTGAAACGTTTCCAGATCAGCTGATACAGCCGGAACAGGTCACGCGGAAGCTGTTCCTTGATCTCCAGGGGGATGCGGTTCAGATCCGTGGGGCGAATGGCTTCATGGGCGTCCTGGATCTTCTGCCCGCTCTTTTTCCCGGAAACGGCCGCGGCCTGGTATTCGTCACCGTATTTTTCACCGATAAATTTCCTTGCCATGGCCTCCGCCTCTTCGGACACCCTTGTGGAATCGGTTCGCAGATAGGTGATCAGGCCAACCGTACCCTCTCCCTTGATATCCACGCCTTCATACAGCTGCTGTGCCAGGCGCATGGTCTTCTGGGTAGAGAAATTCAGCGTCTTGCTGGCCTCCTGTTGAAGCGTGGAGGTGGTAAAGGGCAGGGGGGCCTTCTTGACCCGCTCCCCCTTTTTTATTTCGCTGATCCGATAGCCGGCGCCCTTCAAGGAGTCCATAATTTCCCGCGTCTGCTTTTCCGAGGTGATGGCCTGTTTTCCTGCTGTCGTGCCGTAATATCTGGCCGTCAGAGGCTTCTTTTCCCCTTTGACTCCCAGATTCACATCCAGCGACCAGTATTCCTCCGGAATAAAGGCATTGATCTCGTCCTCCCTGTCGCAGATAATGCGCAGCGCCACAGACTGAACCCGCCCCGCGCTTAAGCCTCTCTTGATCTTTGCCCAGAGCAGGGGGGAAATGCGATATCCCACCATACGGTCAAGGACACGGCGCGCCTGCTGGGCGTCCACCAGATTCATGTCGATCTCGCGGGCATTTTTCAGGGATTCCTTTACCGCATTCTTCGTGATCTCGTTGAAGGTGATCCGGTACACCTTCTTATCCTCCAGCTTCAGCGCGAAAAGCAGATGCCATGAAATCGCCTCCCCCTCACGGTCAGGGTCGGTAGCCAGATAGATCTTTTCCGCTTTCTTTACTTCCTTCCGCAGATTCGCCAGGATATCGCCCTTTCCCCTGATGGTGATATATTTCGGCTCATAGTCATGCTCCACATCGATCCCCAGCGTACTCTTGGGCAGATCGCGCACATGGCCGTTGCTTGCCGCAACCTCATAGTTTGATCCCAGAAATTTCTTGATCGTCTTAACTTTCGCAGGCGATTCAACGATTACCAGATACTTTGCCATATGAAAAAATCCCCTTTTCTGTCAAATTCTGTTTCTTCTATAATAAATATGGTGTTCGCACACAATGTAATCGTGAATCACTATACACCAAAAAATCCAGCGGCGCAAGTTTTAATTTTATTTTTTTGTTACAGCCGAGCCGTTACCTTTTTCCTTCATGCGGTTAAATACATTCGCCAGGATGGCGCCTGAGATATTATGCCATACCGAGAAAATAGCGCCGGGAACCGTGGCCATGGCCAGATCCGGAAACGCCGTGCCCGCCAGGGAGGTTGCCAGTCCGGAATTCTGCATGCCGACTTCTATGGACATGGCCTTCTTCTTGGCCAGAGGTGCTTTCATGAGCATGCCGACGCCATAACCGCAGGCATAGCCCAGAAGATTGTGCAGGATCACAATCACAAAAACGATGATACCCGTGGACAGGATTTTCTCCGCGTTATGAGACACCACCGCGGCAACGATCATGGTAATGGCGATAACGGATATCATGGGAAGGATATTCGTTGCCTTCTGCGTATATTTCCCCCAGAACTTGTTGATTATGAATCCCAGAGCGATGGGAATGATTACCACCTTGATAATGGACAGGAACATGCTCAGCACATCCACTGTGATGGATGTTCTCAGAAGCAGATATGTAATCGCCGGTGTCAGCAGGGGTGCAAGCAGCGTATTCACACTGGTCATTCCAACGGACAGCGCCACATCTCCTTTGCCCAGGTAAGTCATAACATTGCTGGAAGTGCCGCCCGGGCAGGTTCCCACCAGGACAAGACCCGCCAGCAGCCCGGCCTCCAGACCGAAAATTTTACCCAGTGCGAAGGCAAGCAGGGGCATGATGGTAAACTGGGCAATACAGCCCACAATGATGTCCTTGGGTCTTGTGAGAACGATCTTAAAATCTTCAAGCTTCAGGGTAAGCCCCATCCCGAACATAACGATCATCAACAGGTAATTGACCCATGACGTCTGGATCCACAGACATGACTTCGGCACAAACAGCGCCAACGCGGCAATTACAAGCACAATAACAGCCATGTATTTGCCAAAGAAATCGCTGATCTTTTGTAATACTTTCATTTTCAATTCTCCTCTGTTCTTTTTTTCACTATTCACAATCCGGCCCGTGGGACCATAGACTGATCCCGGTCTCAAAATTCACCTTTGCGCTGCAGCCGCACAGGTAAAAAAAATCCTTGAAAACCGATACGTAACAGCTTTCAAGAACTTTTCAGGGTTGGGCTATTCATTTGAATAGAGCAGCTGATAGGGGAATCGAACCCCTGTTTCCGCCGTGAGAGGGCGGCGTCTTAACCGCTTGACCAATCAGCCATCACAAGTACCGCATCAGCAGTACTTGCTAAGTATAAAACATATTTTTCAAAAATGCAAGTACTTTTTTAAAAAATTTGTTAATTGTCGGTAACAGTTCAGCCCCGATCGTACCAGGCGGCTTGCTGGTGAGGACTTCTAGCTAAAGGGACGGCGGCGCCATGCTATCCTGTCCTATGCGGACGGGGCAACGCGGATCTGAACTAACTGCCTACAATAGAATCCTCGCTTCGCGAGTCTTCT